>JAFYDK010000130.1 GCA_017544805.1 Bacteroidales bacterium
ACCCATTCCGCCTTCCCACCAAGGCTGAATTTGAAAACCTTGCAAATTTGGCTAACAATACACAGTTTGTAACCCATAATGGAATGGCTTGCAAGGAGTTTACTAACGACTACGGTTCTGTCTTCTTTCCCGCAGCCGGCGGCTCCGGTGGCCGCCGCGCCGGTGATTTCGGTTACTGCTGGTCGGGAGAGTCTGGCAGCGGCGGCGGCGCTTGGGGCTTGGGCTTCCGCTCGGGTTACGCGGATGTGGGCCTGGGCACCGACAACTCTGAGTTTTCGGTTCGGCTTGTGCGTGGCTTGTAGAATTTACTAATATTCTGTAAAATATAAACGACTATCGAAATGCTTTTTTCGGTAGTCGTTTTTTTTGTTGTGGATTAATAAAAAAATATTATCTTTGCAACGAACATAAAAATAGTAAACGCTATGCCAAAATATATCAGTTTCGATTGGTTTATAAAAAAACTCTTGCGCAACAAAGGCAGTTTTGTTGTCTTGGAAGGCTTTTTGAGTGTATTGTTGGAAAAACAAATAAAAATTCAGTCGATTCTTGAAAGCGAGAGCAATCAGGAAATTTCTGACCAAAAATTCAATCGTGTAGACCTTTTAGTGGAGGACGAAAATAAAGAAAAAATCATCATAGAGGTTCAAAACGATCACGAAATTGATTATTTTCAGCGTATGCAATTCGGTACGGCAAAAGTTGTAACTGAATACACGAAATCAGGAAAAGAATATCGTACTGTTCCGAAAGTTTATTCTGTTAACATCGTTTATTTTGGGTTGGGGCAGGGGAAAGGTTATATTTATAAAGGAACAACTGTTTTCACTAATTTAAACAACAAAAAAGACGTTTTAAAACTTACCAAACGTCAGCAGGAACTTTTTGAAGTAAAAGAAGTTAGCGGTATTTTTCCGATATATTATATTTTAAGAGTTAACAAATTTGACGAAGAAGTTACAACACCTTTAAAAGAGTGGATTTCAGTTTTGAAAACAGGTGAAATACCCGAAAGTTACACTGCGCAAGGATTGAAAGAGGCGCGTGAAGTTTTGAGGGTTGATTCTCTTAGTGAAGAAGACCGCAAAGCGTATTTCAGATATTTGGAGAGCCTAAGTTTGAGTCAGAGTGTGTTGTGGTCGAGCCGAGTTTTAGGCTTTGACGAAGGCGAAAAAATCGGCATTGAAAAAGGTCGCGTAGAACAACTTGTTGAAAGTATAAAAAATATTATGTCGAGCGGTTTTGATTTCGACAATGCGGTAAAAATGTTAAAAGTCCCAGCTAACCAAATCCACGAACTTCGCAAGTTGATTTTTGATTCTTAACGGGATTTTCAAGACTTTGAAAAAATCACAAAGAAAAAGAAATTAACTAAAAATTAAGAAATCTACGCTATGAATGTTGCTGTGAGAAATTGTGGAAGTGTTAGTAAAAAAATCTGAAAGTTTTATTATTATGCGTTTTAAACAAAATAGGAATTGTATTAAATGTAAAAAAAAGTTAATATAAACATAATACAAAGTTCTTTGGTTGTTTGTAATAGTTTTTACATCTTTGCGTCACAATTAATAAAATTAATATTATAATAAACTCAAAAAAGTAAAAAAATGGCTAAGGCAAAGAAGAATTCGGAAACAGCCGCAGAAAAATTATCTGCTAAAAAAGCAGCTCCTAAAGCGGCAAAAACCACAAGAGCATCTAAAGTTGCTGTTTTGTTGCAATTGACTAATGAAGAGGCACAAAACGCTAACGAAGTTTCAGTTGCTGGAGAATTCAATAACTGGGATAAAGAGGCTAACAAAATGACCAAAACCATTACGGGATTTGAAACAACCATCGAACTTAAAAAAGGTTCTTACCAATTCAAATACGTTTTGGATGGTGAAAAATGGATTAACGATCCTACACGTAAACTCGTAGATGACGGTGCAGGCAACGTAAATTCTGTAATTGAATTGTAAGAAAATCGAAAAAAATTTCTGATTGAAAGGCAAAGTGAAAAGTTAATTTTTCAGTTTGTCTTTTTTTGTGTATATTTGCGCATCAAAATTTTTTTTCAAATGCAATTAAGAGCAGAACATTTAGTAAAAATTTACGGCAAACGTACCGTCGTAAAAGATTCCTCTGTAAGTGTTTCACAGGGCGAAATCGTGGGTTTGTTGGGTCCTAACGGTGCCGGTAAGACGACTTCGTTTTATATGATAGTCGGTCTTATTCAACCTAACGGCGGAAAAATTTTTCTCGACGATCTCGAAATCACCAAATACGCCATGTACAAACGTGCTAAACTCGGTGTCGGTTATTTGCCTCAAGAGGCTTCGGTTTTCCGTCAAATGTCCGTTGAAGATAATATTTTGTCCGTTATGCAGGTCAGAGGTTTTTCTAAGGAATACCAAAAGGAAAAACTTGAAAGCCTGATAGAGGAATTCGGATTAGGACACATCAGAAAAAGTCTCGGAATTCAACTTTCGGGCGGCGAAAGACGTAGAACCGAAATAGCAAGAGCTTTGGCTGTTGATCCTAAATTTATCCTTTTGGATGAACCTTTTGCCGGTGTCGATCCTATCGCTGTTGAGGATATTCAATCTATTGTCGCTAAATTAAAAGATAAAAATATCGGTATTTTGATTACCGACCACAACGTTGATGAAACTCTTTCAATCACCGACCGTGCGTATCTGCTTTATGATGGCACTATCCTTCAGAAAGGAACGCCGCAACAACTTGCCGACGACCCTGAAGTAAGAAGGGTTTATCTTGGTCAAAACTTTGTTTTGCGTCCGCCGGCTTTTGTTAAAAATCGTACACAACAACCTAAAAACCAAGAACTTAATAATAATAAACAAGAACAATCCACTTTAGAAAATGAATCTGAATCTTAAAAAACCGATAGCATTTTTTGACCTCGAAACAACGGGGCTTAATATCGTTCATGATTGTATTATCGAACTTAGCGTGTTAAAAATCAACCCCGATCAGTCGGAAGAAAGTTACACGGCAAGAATAAAACCGCTTGTTCCTATCAGCAAGGAAGCCACTGAAATTACGGGTATTACAATGGAGGATCTGAAAGATTGTCCGACTTTCAAAGAAATCGCACCCAAACTCAATAAGTTTTTGGAAAACTGTGATTTAGCCGGTTTTAATTCTAATAAATTTGACGTTCCGCTTTTGGTGGAAGAATTTTTGCGTGCCGGAATTGATTTTGATATGCGCAAACGTAAGTGTATTGACGTTTTGGTGATTTATCACAAATTGGAACAGCGTAACCTTAGTGCCGCTTATAAATTTTATTGTAACAAGGATTTAACCGATGCTCATTCTGCTTTAGGCGATACAACAGCGACTTACGAAGTTCTGAAAGCGCAATTGGATAAATATTCCGAATTGGAAAATAATACAGAATTTTTGTCAAAATTTTCGGCTCAAACCAATAATGCTGATTTTGCCGGCAGAATTATTTTTGACGAAAACGGTAACGAAGTATTCAATTTCGGAAAACATAAAGGCAAAAAAGTTGAAGAGGTTTTGTCGAAACTTGATTTAGGTTATTACGATTGGATGATGAAAAGCGATTTTGCTCTTAATACCAAACAAGTTTTAACACAAATCAAGGCTCGGATGTTAGCTAACAAATTGAACGGAAATTAATGTTATTGAACGAACTCGGAGAATTTGGTTTTATAGAGCGTTTTAGCGAAAAATATTTTCATAAGCCGTTGAAAGACGGCTTTTTAGGTATAGGCGATGATTGTGCCGTTTTGCCTGAAGATGCTAAAAGGGAAACGCTTGTTAGTACCGATTTGTTGATTGAAAATGTACATTTTATCAAAGATGAAATCGGCGGTTTTCAACTTGGGAAAAAATCGTTAGCGGTTAATTTAAGTGATTTAGCCGCTTCGGGTGCAGAGCCTTGCGCATCGTTTTTGTCGTTAGGATTGCCTAAAAATACCTCGGTTGAGTTTATGGACGAGTTTTTTAAGGGGTATGCTTTTTTGAGCGAAAAATATAATTGTCCTTTGCTCGGCGGCGACACAACGAAATCTCCTGAAAATCTTGTAATTAACGTTACCGTTTTGGGAAAGGCAAAAAAGAATGCAAAAAAACTTCGTTCGATGGCAAAACCGGGTGATGTAATTTGTGTTACGGGCGTTCTCGGTAATTCGGCGGCGGGTTTGGAATTTTTGCTTAACAAGAATTTGAAACGCGACGAAAATGCACGTTATCTGATTGATTATCATCATAATCCTCAGCCGAGAGTTTTGGAAGGAATGTTTTTGGCATCGCTTGAGGGTGTTAATGCGATGACGGATATTTCCGACGGCATATCCTCTGATTTAAAGCATATTATGAAATTATCGCAAGTTTCGGCTGTTATTGAAACCGACAAATTACCGATTTCAAAGGAGTTGGAGGAAAATTCTAATTTCGGCTATACTCAGAAACGTCAGTTTGCACTTTCCGGCGGTGAGGATTACGAACTTTTGTTAACCGTTGATATTAAGAAATTTGCGGCTGTTAATGAGGCGTATTTCAAGAAATTCGGAAAAAAACTTTATCAAATCGGTACTATTAAAAATGGTTTCAGCGATGAAATTTTCTTTACTGAAAATATGTTTTTAACTAACGGTTTTGACCATTTTTCGGCTTAAAAAAATGAAAAAAAAATATAACATAGTTTTAACGATAGCAGGTACGGATTCTTGCGGAGGGGCAGGCGTTCCGGCTGACATCAAAGCGATTTCGGCGTGCGGTTGTTATGCCTCGTGTGCGGTAACGGCGGTAACGGTTCAGAATACTTTAGGTGTAAAAGCTGTCCATGATATTCCTTCCGAGATTATTTCGGGGCAGATAAAAGCTGTTTTGGATGACATCGGTGCCGATAGTATTAAAATCGGAATGCTTTCAAAGTCCGAAACGGTAAGAACTGTGGCACAGGCTATTAGATGTGCTGATGTTAAAAATATAGTTCTTGATCCGGTTATGGTTTCAACTTCGGGACATAGACTTTTGAGTGAGGAGGCTGTTGAGGTTCTTAAAAAGGAACTTTTGCCACTTGCTACGATTATAACGCCAAATGTGCCGGAGGCGGAAGTGCTTTTGTCGAAAAAGATTTTAGGGCAAAATGAAACAGAAAAATGTGCTGAAGAATTAGCGTAGTTGTCGGGATGTTCCGTGCTTTTGAAGGCGGGGCATTTCTTGGACGATGATTTGTTTGATGTATTGTATAATTTTGAAACAAAGACTGTTACAAAGTTTGAAACCCGCAGAGTGAAAACGCAAAACACTCATGGTACGGGTTGTACTTTGTCGAGTGCGTTAGCGGCGTTTTTGGCTAAAGGTTTGAGCCTTGAATGTGCCGTTGAAAATGCTGAAAATTATATTCAAAATGCAATCCGCGAAGGCTCTGATTATCAATTAGGTAACGGACACGGTGCGGTAAAACACTTTTGGCGTTTTTGGTAAAAAAATCAAAGAAAGGGCGGATTTTTTTTAAATTTCCGCCGTTCTTTCTTTTAAATATTCTCTTACTTTATCTTCCAATTTCGGACTTAAAACCTCATAAACCATTCTGTTATAAGCGTTTAAGAATTTAATATGCTCTTTTGTTAAAAGTTCCTTTACGATAGGACGGGTGTCGATGTGGCAAAGTGTCATCGTTTTGAATTCTAAAAATCCATCGTAACTGCTTTTTACTACTTCCAACATATTTTCGTGTCGGATACCGTATTGATTTTCAATGTATAAGCCCGGTTCATCGGTTATAATCATGCCCGGTTCAAAGGCTACGGCATTATTTTTTTTGCTTGAAGTCGAAAACGCATGAGGTCCTTCATGACAGTTTAAGCAATACCCAACTCCGTGTCCTGTACCGTGTCCGAAATCAAGTCCGTACTGCCAAAGTGCCTGACGTGCCAAAACGTCAAGTCTTGAGCCCGGTGTCCCTATCGGAAATTTTTGCATTGCAATATTCAAATTACCGATTAAAACCAAAGTGTAATCCCTTGCAAAATTTTCGGGAAATTTTCCGGTCGGTATAGTTCGTGTAACATCTGTTGTGCCCAATAAATATTGTCCGCCCGAGTCTACGAGATAAACTCCGTCTTTTTCAATCGTTAAATTGTCCTTTTCCGAGGGTGCAAAATGCGGCATCGCGGCATGAGGATTAAACGCTGAAATACATTCAAAACTTTCAAACAAGAAGGTTTCTGATTTTTTTCTTTCCTCCAAAAGTATTTGAGCAGCAGAGAGTTCTGTCATTTTTACGCCCTCAGCTAAATTCTTTTCAAAGCGGTAAAAAAATCGTTCTAATGCCAAACCGTCTTCAATCATCGAAAGATTCATGTTTCGGAGTTCGGTTGGATTTTTTTTCGCTTTTAATAGTTGCACGGGCGAGGGTTTGTCTATGATTTTGCACGAGGCAGCAACCGAGGAATACAACAAAGAATTTACGGTGTTGCCATCAAGCATTATATTTTTTTGTTTTATAGCTGACAAATAATCACAAACTAAGTCATATTCCTTGGTATCAATGTTTAAACCGCTTAAATATTTTTCGATTTCAGGAGAAAGACGTTTTTTGTGGATAAAAAGTGTAGTTTTAGTATCTTTCTCTATTATTAAAAACGAGCGGAAAACGGGGCAAAAATCAATGTCAGAGGCTCTTAAATTGAGAGTCCAAGCAATATCGTCAAGAGCTGCGGTCAAAAATACATCGGCTTTGTATTTTTCCATAACGTCTTGAATTTCAGATAATTTCTGAGAAAAACTTTTTCCTGAATATTTTTCGTCCAAAATAAACATTTTCGAGAAAAAAATCTCTGGTTTTTCTTTCCAAACATCTTGTGATAAGTCCGTTGAATTGTTTACCGTTATGTTTGAAAACTTGTTTTTGAAATCGAAATATGCGTTAGCCGAAAGGAGTTCGCCGTTAAAAGCAATTGAATCGCCGGCTTTGAGATTTTTTTTCAAATAATTGATATATGTAAATTCCGGTTTTCCTTCTTTGTTCATTAAAGTAAATCCTGAATTTTTCAACTCTTTTTCGCCGGAAAGAAAAAATCTTGAATCCGTCCAAAGTCCTGCAAATGATTGAGTTACGATTACAGTCGCATTATCTCCCGTAAAACCCGTCAAGGCTTTTATGAACATGAAATCTTTTGGAATGTACTCACTGCCGTGAGGGTCGGTATTAAAAACGATATATGCGGTTATGTTTCTGATTTTCAACTCTTTGCGTAGAGTATCAAGCATTACGTTCATTATAAAAGTTTTTTATGATAAGTTTTATCTGCTTCAAGAAAAGTTTCCAATACTTTTTTCTTGAAGTATTTGTTTAATCTGATGTATGAAATGAAAAAATTAATGAGATAAACAGTCCAAATTATTATAAAGGTTAGGATTCTCCAAGTCGGTTCGCCGGTGTATGCTACTGCCGGTATCAAACTGAAAATTAGGCACAACAAGAATGCTTCCGTAAATTCGTATTTGCCCGAAACGGAGATTTGTCCCAAATTTTTATCAACACTGAGGCTGCATTTTTTTATGCCGTTAAACCTATTGAACCCATTCCAAATAACACGATACCAACTTCCTGAAAATTCATATTGCATATTATGCCTCCACCTTTTATTCATGTAAGCCTTTTCCAAATCGGGTTTTACGCTGTCAAAAAGGCGGCGTGAAAACTCTTGAGGACTGAGTCTTGAATAAATTTCAAATTTCGACCGATAATGCAACAGCGGAACGAACATTTTTTTTTCTTTTTAGTTTAACGTTTTTTTTGGGTGAAAAAATAATTTTAAAGCAAAAGTAGAGAAAAAGTATGATTTAAACAAAAAAATCTTATTCGTTTTTGTAACTTTTTCCGAAACTGCCGTTAACTTTCTGTTTTTCAGCGACTATTTTGCGGCGAAATTCGTGTTCCAAACAATAATATTGCATAATTTTTGACGCCGGAAAAAGTTTTTGTAATTCATTATAAAAAGCATTTTTCGCTGCTAATTCTTCTTTGTCCAATTCAAACCATTTGTCCATGATAGTTTTGCACTGACAATTTTTAAGTGAATGAATATCAGTGGATTTCGGATTAAAAAGTTTACGTCTTGCCTCGCCCAAACTATCAAGTATGCCGTCGTATTTGTTGTAAACGGGCCAAAATTTTTGAGCTTCCTCTACTGTCAGCCCCAATTCCGTGGAAATATATGCAATTTTTTCAGCTTTAAATTGCTGTTTTCTTTGTTGCCAACTATTCTCAGGATTATCTTGTGCGTTAAGGGCGTTTACCGCTGACAATAAAAAAAATATCAAAAAAAGTTTTTTAATAATCATAATTTTCATAAAAGGTTATAGGAGATGGATATTCGTTCATTATTTCTATTAAATTGCTTTTATCCGAAGCTAATTTGTCTTCTTCCGTGTAATAGAGAACTTTTACGTCGGTATTTTTTGTTGCTAAATCGTTTTGGTAATCTTCCCAAAAATCCGAATTTTCTATTTTTTTGTTTTCCTTATTTGCAGATTTTTCAAGAACTTCGATGTAAAAAATCCCGAATCCTATGAAAACCGCTGCTGCGTATGTTATAAATTTTAATATACGCATTTTTCTTCTATTTTGGCTGGATTGCTCAAAATTGATGCGGTCCATGATTTTATCTGGCAAGCTCTCAAAATAGTCTTTAGGTATGTCATATTTTATATTCATAGTCATATCAGATGGTTTTTATACTTTTTAGACTACAGAAAATGGATTTAGTTTAACTTATTATGTTTTATTCAGTAAGGATTTTTTCTATTTTTTTTACGGCGTGATGATACGAGGCTTTTAGTGCTCCTACTGAGGTTTGAAGTTCTTCAGCCATATCGTCGTATTTCATTTCTTTAAAATATTTCATTTCAAAGACAAGTCTTTGTTTTTTAGGTAATTGGCTGACTGCTGAAAGTAATTTTTTCTCGATTTGTTCGCTGTTGTCGCCTTGGAGCGAGCCAATGGAGCAGATGTCCAAATGTAAAGTATCGTCGTCTAACGAAATAGCTGTATTTTTTTGAGATGTCCTAATGTGGGAAAAAGCTTCGTTTGTGGCAATTTTGAAAAGCCACGTGTAAAGATTAGCCTCCAACCGGAATTTATCCAATGCACGCCAAGCCTTTACGAAAGTGTTTTGTAAAATATCGTCGGTCTCTTCGTGTGTATTGACAATTGCCCGTATGCGGCTGTAAAGCTGTTTTGAAAACTGTTTGACGATAATTCTGAATGCTGTTTCTTTGGTTTTGCCGTTGTTGAACATTTTCAAAATTTCCTCGTCTGAAAATATTTTTTCCTCCATAGTAGTCTTAAAATAATGCGCCCCAAAGATAACAATTAAAAAAAATAAAATTCAAGAAAAATTGTTAAAAAAATTGTAATTTCTTAGGGGCGTATTATTTTTATTTTTGGAGGTAATGTTTAACTATTGTTAAAAAATCAGCTCGTCCAATTGTTTAACGCTTGATGCGCCTACGATTACCGTTGTAACGTTTTTGTTTTTTAACACGAAATCCAAAGCGTATTGCGCCGGCGAGAGTCCTAATTCGTCAGCCTCTTTTTTGAATTGACGCAATTTATCAATCATTTCGGGCGTTAAATCGGCTTTTTTTAAGAAAAAATCTTTTGCCATGCGGGAATCTTCCGGAATGCCGTTGAGATATTTTCCTGTTAAAAGTCCTTGTGCCAAGGGCGAAAAGGCTGCAAATCCTACTCCTGAAGTCTCGCATTCAGGCAAAATATCTTCTTCGGGTTCGCGGCTTAACATATTATATTTCCCTTGATAAAGTAGACAATGTACATCTCTGTCTGACAGATATTTATACGCAAATTCGGCTTTGTCGGCAGGGTATTTTGAAATTCCTACGTATAAGGCTTTACCCGAGCGTACTATATCAACAAGGGTTTGAAGAGTTTCTTCAATGGGTGTTTCAGGGTCGTAACGGTGCGAATAAAAAATATCAACATAATCAAGTTTCATACGCTTTAAACTGTTATCGATTCCCGCCATTAAATGTTTGCGCGAATTGAACTCACCGAAAGGTCCTTCCCACATATCGTGTCCGGCTTTTGAGGCGATAAACATTTCATCGCGGTAGGGCTTAAAATCTTTTTCATAAATTACTCCGAAGGTTTCCTCCGCCGAGCCGTATGACGGACCGTAATTGTCGGCAAGGTCAAAATAATTTATGCCTTTGTCGAATGCGAAACGCATAATCTTGCGGCTATTGTCAAGGGTATTAACATCGCCGAAATTGTGCCAGAAGCCTAAGGCTATTTTTGAAAGTTTTACACCGCTTTTACCGGCTCTGCGGTATTCCATTGCGCTGTAACGGTTTTGGTCTGCTGAATAAATCATTTTTTATTTTCTTTTAAAGTATTATTTTTTGCCAAAAGTATCAAAATAAAATATTATTACCAAACTTTAGTCTCTATTAATGGGAAAAAAAACTTGTTACGTATTTTACGTAAAAGCCCTCGAAATAGTTTTGCGAATAAGAAAAACTATATACTTTTGCAACGTCGAAAATAAGAAAACAAGTTATTAAAAAAATAAAATTAATTAAAACCATGTCTGATTTATCAAAGAAAGAAGTCAATGACTTCATGGCGAAAGTAATCGCAAGAAACCCCGGTGAAAGTGAATTTCATCAGGCTGTTAAAGAAGTTGTAGAATCCCTTATGGATTTCATCGACGAAAATCCCAAATACAAAAAAGGTAAAATCCTCGAAAGAATGGTTGAGCCTGAAAGAGTTATCATTTTCAGAGTTCCGTGGATTGACGACAAAGGCGAAATCCAAATCAACAGAGGTTTCCGTATTCAGATGAATAGTGCTATCGGACCTTACAAAGGCGGTTTGAGACTTCACCCGACAGTAAACCTCGGTATCTTGAAGTTCCTTGCTTTCGAGCAGGTTTTCAAAAACTCTTTGACTACACTTCCTATGGGCGGTGGCAAAGGTGGTTCAGACTTCGATCCTAAAGGTAAATCTGACAATGAAGTAATGCGTTTCTGCCAGAGTTTCATGACCGAACTTTCTAAACATATCGGTGCTGATACTGACGTTCCCGCAGGTGATATAGGAGTTGGCGGTAGAGAAATCGGTTATTTATTCGGTCAATATAAGAGACTCAGAAACGAATTTACAGGCGTTTTGACTGGTAAAGGTCTCGGTTGGGGCGGTTCATTAATTCGTCCTGAAGCAACTGGTTACGGCGTTGTTTATTTCGCAAAAGAAATGCTCGCTACCAAAAACGATACTTTGGAAGGTAAAACAGTTTGTATTTCAGGTTCAGGTAACGTTGCTCAGTACGCTGTTCAAAAATGTATCCAACTCGGTGCAAAAGTTGTTACGATGTCTGACTCTAACGGTTCTATCTACGATAAAGACGGTATTGATGAAGAGAAACTCAATTGGATTCTCGAGCTCAAAAATGTTCGTCGTGGTCGTATCAAAGAATACGCAGACAACTTCCCGGGCGTAGTTTACATGGAGGGTCAGCGTCCTTGGTCAATCAAATGCGACATCGCAATGCCTTGCGCTACTCAGAACGAGGTTAACGGTGAAAACGCTAAAGCATTGGTAGACAACGGTGTAATCTGTGTTGCTGAGGGTGCTAATATGCCTTCACTTCCTGAGGCTATCGAAATCTTCCAGAACGCAAGAATTCTTTACGCTCCCGGTAAAGCATCTAACGCAGGTGGTGTATCAGTTTCAGGTCTTGAAATGTCTCAGAACTCTGAAAGACTTTCTTGGACAAGAGAAGAGGTTGATGCTAAACTTCATCAGATTATGATCAACATTCACAAGACTTGTGTTAAATATGGTACTGAGCCTGACGGTTACATCAATTATGTAAAAGGTGCAAATATCGGTGGATTCGTGAAAGTAGCAGATGCAATGTTAGCACAAGGTTTGGTATAGTTTTAATATCAGATATTTTTAGAAAAAAAACGGCTGTCAAAATTTTTGACAGCCGTTTTTTTATTGCTTATTTTTTGAAATCGTATGTTGTAAAAATCAGCGAATCTTTTTCTGAGATACTTCCGCGTTTGTCAGTGCGTCCGTTTTTGTCTACAATCGTGAGCGTAAAATCTATTTTTCTTGATTTTAAATTCATTTGCGGATGAAATGGACAACAAACAATTGCTATCGTATATTTTCCCGCTGTCGGATTGGTCCAATAAATATTTTCCTGAGGACTTGTTGAAGCTTTCCACGGCTCGTTTGTCGCATTTTGATTAGCGTCGATGTCAAGGCTGCCTCTACTTTGGCTGCATGAAGTCGTTTTGCGGTTATAATACGTTAAATTGCCGCACGGGTCTTTCACGATTAAATCCAAATCGGCTTTGCAATACCATTGAAGATTTATTCTAAGGTCGCCGGTTTTACCTTTTAAATCTTTTTCTTCTTTTACCGGAGTCGGCGGTGTTTCTTTTTTTATGGGCTGCATTTTGATTTTTTCTCCCGTGCTGAAACTTTTTATTACATGAAATTTATCTTTATAATCGCTTTTTTGAGATGTGATTTCAATGCGGGAACCCGGTTTTGCCGATACATAAAAACAACCTTTGCTGTCGCTTGTCGCCAATAAAGAAATATTACCTTGTTCAGCATCAAAAATCTTAATTTGATTTTTAACACCGGCTATGGGTTTGAGCGTTAGGCTGTCGATATTAACGAATTGTATTTTTATTGGTTCAATCTTTTTTATCGGGCGCAGCGGAAGATTATAATTGCTGTTAATTTCAGCTAATTTTATTTCCGTTACCGAAGAGTCGTAGTGGTCTTTGCAACGTCCTGTTAAGGAAAAAATTGAACAGTTTTTAGCCTCGGGAATGTTTATGATACCGTTGTTATCGGCGTTGAATTTTTGGTTTTGACCGTTTACGATATATTCTAATTCCGCTTCGGGTAGGGGAGAGCCTGTTTTAAGGTCGGTTAATTTGATTGTTAAAGACGTTAAGCGTTCGGCAAAAATCAGATCTATGTGATTGACACTGTGAAATTTATTAATAGTATCGCTTGCTGAATAACAATCCGTTTGTTTAGCGGAAACTTTTACGTTTTCTCCTCTGTAAAAAATATAACTAAAAACACTGCATGGCAAATCTTTGAAAATGGTATTGCCTTGATTATCAGTTGTTTGTTCTCTTGAAACGTTTTGCGACACCAAAAATCCGTTATTCCACAAAAAGTGTGAAACGTATTCTAAATTAACGTTTTGATTTGTTATCGGATTTTTTTGTTTGTCAAAACATGAAACGGAAATATCTCTGTTGCATTTTATTAGCAGCAAAAGCGGTAAAAGTAAAAGAAAAATCCACCATGGAAACTTTTTGGATTTTACTTTTATAACATAAACGTCATCATTACCCTCGAAAGTAACTTTGCCGCCGTTTTTAATTTCTTTGTTTTCTGACATGATTTTTTTTGTTTTAGTTTTGTTTTTCGTTTGTCAGGATTTTGTTGATTTCCTGACAAAAATCGTATGGATTTATTTTTTCGGAAAATACGGTATGCGGAATATCTTGATTTTTATATGCGTTTTCGATTTTTTCGTCAATGAGTATTATGTCGGGGCGTGGTTGAATATCCTTTGGAAATTTCTCTTCATTTTCGATGATTACGGTTTTGTATTTGATTTTGTATCTGCTGATTATTTCGCTGATATAAACGGTACGGTATCTGTCACAACCGATAATTAAGGCGTATTTGTTTTGCCAATCGTAATTGATTGAATTTTTAACGGCGAGTTCCGACACTTTTATAAAAGGTAGCGTGAAATAAAATGTCGTACCTTGTCCCGATTGCGAATTGAACCAAATGTTACCGCCCATTTTGTTAATCAGTTCTTTGCTGACAAAAAGTCCTAAACCTGTGTCTTCCAGCATTTTATGGTCGAAAAATGTTTGACGGCGTTGATTAGGCGAATAAACGTTTTCATAAACGTCTTCGGGAATGCCGTTGCCGGTGTCAGAAATCGAAAACAAAAGTTTGTCTTTAGAATATTGTTTGCAACATAATTCTATTTTTCCCATTTTGGTAAAATTATAAGCGTTTCCGATTAGGTTCGATAGAATTTGTTTTAACCTTAAAATATCGGTTTTAACGATTTGATTTTCTTCTGACAATTCGATTTTTTTGACGAATACAACAGGTTTTTTCAGCACGTAAAGATTTTGGCTGTGATAATATTCGTAAATTTCGTTTAAAAGTTGTTCCAGATTTACGATATTGTATTGAAATGTTAATGTTCCTGATTCTATTCTGTCAAGGTCCATAATATCGTTAGCAAGCATCATCATAAGCCTTGTGCTGTAACGGGCTTGGTGAATGAGTTTTTTCTGACTTGCCGGTGGTAAATTGGTTTCTAAAAGTGCTGAAAGAGAGTCGTTGATGTTCACAATCGAGTTTTTGAGTTCGCGGCTTGTGCCGGCGATATAACCCATTTTTGTCTTGTTTTCGTTTGCTGTTTTGCGGATTTGTTCCGAAAGTTTTAAATTTTGTTCGGTGATTTGAGTGTTGTTTTGGCGGAGTTTGGAATTAATGTCTTGAATTTTATGGTTTTGTTCCTCGAGTAGAGTCTGTTTCAATTCCATGGTTTCCTGCATCTCTTTTATGGGCGTAATGTTGTGCGCAATGCCGATGTATCCTACCGTATTGCCTCAAGCATTAATTTGTTTGATGCCTCTTGCGTTGCAGATTACTTTACTTTGGTTTTTGTGTTTTAATGCTATTGTTTGTTCAAATAATTTTATGTTTTCGTTGTCGCTTTGAGCGTATTCGATGAGAATTTGCATCGAACTGATGTCGTAAATAAATTCTTTTGGGTGGTGTTGTATGATTTCTTCTTTTTTATAACCCAAAACAGTTTCTACAGAGTTGGAAACGTAAGTTATCATGCCGATTGAATTTATTTCCCAAAAAACGTCATCACTGCACATTGCCACTTTATTGAACCTGTCGTTTGAAATTGTGAGTTGTTCTCGCAAATTCCAACGTTTCATCTGTTCTATCAAAAGTCTTCCTAAAA
Organism: Bacteroidales bacterium; assembly: GCA_017544805.1. Taxonomy (GTDB): domain Bacteria; phylum Bacteroidota; class Bacteroidia; order Bacteroidales; family UBA3824; genus UBA3824. The sequence goes on from JAFYDK010000130.1 coordinate 15,063, forward strand.
GTACCGTTGCGGCGGGAAAAACTATCAATACAACCCACCAAATATCTTTTATAATTTCTGCTTTGTTGAATGACGTTGGTATCAGCCAAAGACATAAAAACATTACGATATGCGTCGAAAATGCTAAAATAAAAAGTGTTTTGGGCCAATTTCCGCTGCGCCATTTCGGGTTGATTTTGCATAAAAGCTGCCCCAAAAATGCGGCATAAATAGTATAGGCGGACTCAACAGCAATTATTTCCGGAGTACCGCCTATGACAAAAATTCTAAGAAGCAGAATCACAACTGTTGCCGTTGCTGTAGCCTTAAAACCGAAAAACAATCCGGTTAAACTAAGCAGAACGGTTCTTGTATCAATTCTGATATAATCAAACCATTTCAAGTCCATTACCATTAGCAAAAATCCTATAATACCTAACATAACGCCTGTGGCATAAACCATTACCATGCGTGATGTTTCACGGAATTTGGTCCAATAGAAATCGAATATCATACTGAAACACAGCAATATGATAATATTTTCTACGAGACTTGAAATGGCTTTTTCTTGCATTTTTTTAGTATTTTTTCTCTAATTAAACTTCGGGAAAAAATTCTTTGTCTTTATCGGTTTCTGTTTCAAATTTGAAAACCGTTTTTTGATTGTAAGTTTTTCCGGGTCTGAGTATTGCATCGGGGAAATTGCTTTTGTTTGGCGAATCCGGAAAATATTGGGTTTCAAAGCAGAACGCACTTTGCCTTGAAACTTTTTTGCCTTGTTTGGTTTCCAAAGTTGAATCCAACCAGTTGCCTGTGTAAAATTGCATTCCGGGATAATTTGTGAAAACTTTCAAAATTCTTCCGCTGTGCGGGTCTTCGGCTTCACCGGCGAGAATCATGTCGCCGTTTTTGGAGTTGAGAACGAAGTTGTGATCGTAATAAAAATCTTTTATCGTCTTGAGTCTGCGGAATTTTCTGAAATCAAAATCCGTTCCTTCAACGGGTTTGATAACGCCCGTAGGAATACAATCATCGGTAATTTCAGTAATAGCATCGGCGTTAATCATAATTGCGTAATCGGCAATGCTCGGATTTTTGAAATCACCGCTCAAATTAAAATAAGCGTGTTGAGTAAGGTTTATCGGAGTTGCTTTGTCGGTTTTTGCCTGATAAAGCATTTCCAAAGAATTGTCTTTAGTAACTTTGTAGGTAATTGAGGCAGTGAGATTTCCGGGAAAATTCTCTTCGCCGTCGGGGCTGAAATATTCAAAAGTGATTTCGGGTTCGTCTGAGTCCGAAATGTTTTTTACCGTCCAATTCTTTGTGCTGAAACCATTTGGACCGCCGTGAAGGGTATTTTTTCCGTCATTGGCGTTAAGATTGTATTCTTTGCCCTCGAGGGTAAATTTAGCGCCGCCGATTCTGTTTGCAAATCTGCCGGGGACAACGTTGATATACGATTGGTTTTTAACCCATTCGTCATAGTTTTTAAGTTCTACGACAACGTTTTCCGATTTACCGTTTTTGTCGGGGACGTTGATTGATGTTATTGTTGCACCTCTTTCGATAAAAGATGCGCTCATGCCGCTGCCGTTAGACAGGGTATAGATTTTAACGCCTTTTGCGGCGTCGAAGATTTCTGTTTTTATCATTTTCTTTATATTAAATTTTTTATCGGGGTAAAAGTATAATTTTTTTTGTTATAAAAAGAACTTTTGATTGATTTTTTTTCAGGTAGGGACATAAAAAAAACGGTTTCAAACCGTTTCACCTTCGTTATGTGTTTTCACACTTTTTATTTATTCTTATTTTTTCGAAATATTAGAGCGGGAGACGAGGCTCGAACTCGCGACCTCAACCTTGGCAAGGTTGCGCTCTACCAACTGAGCTACTCCCGCATTTTTCTTTGGTAAAATCTTTTTTTAAGAACCTGCAACCTTGTTTTTTCCTGATTGCGGTGCAAAGGTAAGTCAGATTTTTAAATCTGCCAAATTTTTTTGGAATTTTTTTTATGTTTTTTTGCAAAAAAAAATCTTTTCATTGAAAATCAAAAAATTACGCAACATGAATTTTTTTATGAATACTTAACATTTTTTCTCTGTTCATAATGAAAAAAATAGCGAACTTTGCAGTGTAATTTTTTTTTACCAATTTTAAAAAGAATAAAAATAATGAAATACAGAATTTTACAGGTTTGTTTGTCTTTAGCGGCTCTTTTTGTTATGGGTTGTGACAAGGAAGACGACCTTTCGGATACTTATCGCGGTCATAGCCGAGTAAAAAGTTCCGAGGATTATTCCATTCATAAGTTTGTGCATGAGACTTTTTCTGCATATTATTATTGGGCTGATAATGTGCCTCAATACATGGATTATTCGCAATATGCAACTCCTAAGGATGTTTTGGAAAGTTTTAGGGTGCAACAAGACCGTTTTTCGTTTTTGACGGATAGTTATTCCGAAATGGAAAAATCTTTCAATAATGATTATACTACCGATGGTTTGAATTATAATTTAACATACGTTGATGATTCAAAAAGTTCGGTTGTAGCCATCGTAAACTATGTTTATGACAATTCACCGGCTAAGAAGGCGGGCATGAAACGCGGTGATATTATTTATAAAGTAAACGGTAATGTTATTACTGCTGATAATTATTCGGATTTGTTGTCGCAAAACACACTTGTTTATACTTATCGTGAATTAATACAGGGAGAAGACGGACAAGTTACGCTTTCTGATAATGATTTGGTTTCGGAAAAAATTACGAAAATTGAAATGCAGATCAATCCCGTTTTGCAGACTAATGTTATAACTATTGATAATCACCGCGTAGGATATTTCCTTTATGATGGTTTTACAAGCGATACCAAAATTATTATGAAAGCTATTGAAACGCTTGAAGCTCAACAAGTTACTGATTTAGTTTTGGATTTAAGGCTCAACGGCGGCGGTTATGTTTCAACTCTTGACACTCTGGCCTCAATGCTTGTCCCGAGCGGTAACGAAGGCAATTTGTTTATTGAGATGGATTATAACGATATGCTCAAAAAGTATTTGGAAATGGAAGAGGGGCGTGATTTCAACAAAGAAAAATTTGTTAAAATTTCACCGAAATTGGAACTTTCAACGCTTTATGTTTTGGTTTCCGGCTCTTCTGCAAGTGCGAGTGAGGAGTTGATTTCGGGACTTTCACCTTATATGAAAGTCGTTTTAATCGGTGAGACTACTTACGGTAAATTTACGACGAATACCTTTATTAATTTTGACGAAAAAGGTTATGATTCTAACGGCACACCTTATACTGAATGGGCAGCATACGTTTCGATAGCTTGTTGCAAAAATTCAAAAGGTGAAATGAATTTTGCAAACGGTTTTAAGCCTGATTATGAGATTTCTGACGATTATGTTGAATTAGGCTCTGAGAACGAACCTTTGTTGAAACAGGCTCTGACATTGATTTCAGGCGGCTCTGCCTTGACTAAAAAAGCTGAAGAAAGAAAACCGCTTTTCGGTGAAAAAATTGCTTCTTTTGGAAAACCCGAAGTCACAAAGTCTGCTTTAATAAAAACGCTTGTTAAATAATATTAAAATTAAAGTAAAGTTTTGGATAAATAAAAAACTCTTTTTATTTTTGCAATGCATTACAAAACATAAGACTTTCGTTTTTTCATATTTTTTTTTATTTTTAGTTATTACTTTTTTTACTCCGCTGACTTTATGTTAGCGGAGTATTTTTTTTGCTTTTTTTGTAGAAGTTCATTTCGTCCAAATATTCAAAAGCTTTTTCCGGCATGAAAAATCTCACGTCTTTGCCCTCTTGTATGGATTCGCGGATAAAAGTGCTTGAAACCTCAATTAAAGGTGTATTTACGATTTGAATTTTCGGGTGATTTTTCAGATAGCCGCCATCGCTTCCATTGCGCGGAAAAACGATTAAATTATAGTTTTTGAGGATTTGTTCGTAGTTTTTCCAGTGGTCGAATCTTTCAAGGTTGTCAGTGCCCATGATTAAATAAAATTCGCGTTCCGGATATTTTTCGTGCAAATATGTAAGTGTATCAATGGTATACGAGGGCTTTGGCATTTGAAATTCAATGTCGCAAGCCGAAAACTTTCTGTACCCTTCGATGGCTCTTTTCATTAATTCAAGCCGTTGATAATCGGGTAGGAGAGATTCTTTTTTCTTAAACGGGTTTTGGGGCGAAATTACGAACCAAAGGCAGTCTAAGCCGGAATATTCCGTCAAATAATTAGCTAACATCAAATGTCCGTTGTGTACGGGATTGAACGAGCCGAAATAAAGTCCTGTTTTCATTTTATTTTATAAAAAAAATAATAGGGGCGAAAAAAATCCGTCCCTATTTTTTACTTTTGCTAATTAAAAAAAAATTATTCGTTAAGCCTGTACATTGCTTTTGCTTCCTCTGCACGGGTGTAGTCCCAAAATGGTCCGATTGAAAGTTTTTGGAACGTTAATCCTTCGTAGAGAGCATCAGCAAATTCGCTGGCCGAGCCTGTTGAAACAGCCGCAGGACTTCTGACGTATTCGTAAGAACCGAGACGTTTCAATTCTTTGAAACTTACTTCAAACCAATGCATTGTACTCGGTGCTGTGGCTTGCGGTAATTCGTTGATTTTGTCTTTGGATTTTTTGTAATAAATTTTTGAATTCAACGCTTCAGCCTCCGAGTAGAAAGGTCCTATCGTTACTTGACGGTGAGAAATTCCCCACCAAATCGCTTTTGAAAAAGCTTTTGTAGAGCCTCTGGAAATTTTGCCACCACCGTTCGTAATTTCAATGTCTTTGCGTTTGCTGTCCATACGCATACGTATAAAATACCAATATACGTCGGGTTCAGGGTCGCCGTCATTTATCAATTCTGGGTTTTGAATTTCCACTGAGGTACTTTTTTCCGGGTCTATATCCGAGGCTTTCATGGTTTTGCCCATTAAAAGCAATACCGCAAAAAGCATCAGAATTCTTGATATTTTTTTCATAATTTTAATTTTTATAATAAATTATATATTTTTTCAAAAAACAAATTCCATACCATTAATTTTATGTCGTTTTATAAAAAAACGCAGTTAAATTTGTGGCAACAATATTAGTAAAAAATTTTATATTTTGTATATTTGCACTGAAATTATTTTTTTATTAATCATAAAATCTATCAAAAAATGAAAACAAAGTTTTTTATGACGGTTTTGTGCTTTGCGGTTTTGTTTTCTGCCTGCATGGAAAATGGTTCGCAGAAATCAAACGCAAAAAGCAATACAACCACAACAACCACTACGGATACCGACAGCGGTAAATCAGACGGTAACAAATCAAAAACAGATTCTAAGACTGAGGTAAAAAATACTTTTCAGTCGGCTAACGGCAAATTTTCGATTAATTTTCCCGAACCTCCCCAAGGTCCTGAAATGCAAATTGAAAAAAACAAAGCCGGTCTTATGCAGACCTTCACTTATATGCTTCCCGTCTCGGACAAAGGCTCTTATTTCGCTTATTATAAGGACTATCCCGTCGGAGTTATAACCGATTCCAATACGGATCAAAAGTTGAAAGGCGAGGCTGAAAATTTTATGAAATCTTTAGGCTGCGCAATTTCTAAGACTACCGAAGAAAGATTAGATGGTAACAAAGGTCTTTCGTTCTCCGGCACATTAAACGATACGATTTCGGTTAATATGAGGGCTTTTTTTGTTGGAAAACGTTATTATCAGTTCGGAACTATTTCTTCTGGTGATGCTATTTCTGACAAAGAATCCAAAAAATTCATTAGTTCTTTTGAAATCGTAAAATAGTAAAAAAACAAATTACTAAAACTAAAAAAGGTCAGAACTTTTTTAAGTTCTGACCTTTTTTAGTTTAAAGTATTAAAAACTCTATTTTTTAGGTTCACCGTTTTTATTGATAAGGTCGTAAGCAATCGGAGATGCGATAAACACTGAAGAGTAAGTACCGATAACAGTACCGAGCAACAATGCGAATACGAAACCTCTGATAACTTCACCACCGAAGATGAAAATTACTAACAATACGAAGATTGTCGTAAGTGAAGTATTAACAGTACGGCTCAACGTAGAGTTGATAGCGGCGTTCATGTTATTTTTCAAATCATTGTTCGGGTGGAGTCCTACGAATTCCCTTACACGGTCGAATACAACCACTGTATCGTTGATAGAATAACCCACAATTGTTAAGATTGCTGCGATAAACGACTGGTCGATTTCCATTGAGAACGGCATCCAAGAACTGAACAACGAGAAGATACCAAGCACGATAATTGTATCGTGAATCAAAGCTATCGTTGCGCCAGCACCGTATTGCCAATTCTTGAATCTTACGAAAATGTAGAGGAACATTACGATAAGCGAAATGATAATTGCAATCGTTGCTGATTGTTTAATATCATCAGCAATCGTAGGACCTACTTTTGAAGATGATTGGAAACCAAAGTTGTCAGCCAAATTGCTTTCATTGAGTTGAGCGGCACCGTTTTTGTCAATTATAAAACCTTGCAAGAACATATCACGGGTGATATTCTGAGTCTTGTAAAGCGAAATCAAATTGTCATAAAGTATGCTCTGAACCTCTGAATCTACATTATCGCCTTCATCGTCGATTTTGTATTTGGTGATAATTTTAACCTGATTTTCAGAACCGAAAGTTTTAACTTGGGGAGCAGAACCGAATTTTGCTTCAAGACGGTTCATAACCTCAACGGTTGATACTTTATCGTCGAATTTTACAACGTATGTACGACCGCCGACAAAATCAACGCCTTGGTCAAAACCTTTGGTGAACATCGAAACAAGACTTATTACTATAATTGCAGCTGATACAATGTAGAATGTTTTTTTCTTTTCAATAAAGTTGATACTGGTATTTTTGAAAGCGAACTCGTTCATATCAGACCAGAAGGTGATATCTTTGTTTTTGTTGAGCCATGCCTCAAATACCAAACGTGTGATGAAAATAGCTGTTATCAAAGTGGTTATAATACCGATAACCAATGTAGTAGCAAAACCTTGGATAGGACCGTGACCAAAAATGTAAAGGATAATACCTGTTAACAATGTTGTACAGTTACCGTCGAGAATTGCAGAGTAAGAGTTTTTGTAACCGTCTTGAATAGCGAGTTTCAAACCCTTGTTGTTGTGAAGTTCCTCACGGATTCTTTCGTATATAATAACGTTAGCATCGACAGCCATACCCATTGTAAGAACGATACCGGCAATACCAGGGAGTGTTAAAACTGCGCCCAAAGATGCCAAAACGCCGAACAAGAAGAATACGTTGCAGATAAGAGCGATAGCCGATGCAATACCAGCTTTTCTGTAATAGAAAATCATGTAAAGAATTACGATGATGAATGCACCGATAAACGACCACATACCTTGATTGATAGTAGCCTGACCGAGTGAAGGTCCTACGATTTCCTCTTCGATAACTTTAGCAGGAGCGGGAAGTTTACCTGATTTCAAGATGTTAGCCAAGTCTTTAGCCTCGGTAACAGTGAAATTACCAGTAATTTGAGAGTTACCGCCTTGAATTTCAGACTGTACGGTCGGGAAAGAGTATACGTAGTTGTCAAGAACGATTGCTACTTGACGTCCGATGTTAGCTTTGGTAATTCTTGCCCATTCTCTTGCGCCTTCGCCGTTCATAGTCATTGAAACCATAGCAGCACCACCTTTGCGTTCGTCGAATTCTTCACGGGCATTTGTTACTGCATCACCGTTGAGAGAAGCTGTACCGTGTTTGGTTGCTTTTACGGCAACAAGTTCAAACAAAGATTGAGTTTGGTCGTTTTCCATCGGTTTTACGCACCAGAAGAATCTCAAATCTGAGGGGAATAAAGCTTTTACTTTCGGAGCTGCTAAGTATTTGTTTACGGTAGCTGTATCTTTGTAAGATGCATAACCTACTGCTGCACCAGGATAAAGATTACCGTCTCTGTCCTGCATAGGATACAAAACTGCGAACAAAGGATTTTCTTTCATCATTTGTTCTACACTTGCGTTAGCGGTCGAATCTTGATTGTTGATAAGGCTTGCGCTTGTAGAGTCAGCGTTTGAAAGAAGTGATTCTTCTTTTTTTCCGGTGCTGTCAGTCTGAACTTCCTGACTTTCTTCAAAAGTCTCGAAATTGAATTTTGAATCAATAAGTTGTTTTACTTTTGAATTAGCAGCAAGCATATTAGACCAAATTTCGGTAACGTTGTAGGTTTCCCAAAATTCGAGGTTTGCAGTACCTTTCAAAAGGTTTTTAACACGCTCAGGATCTTTAACACCCGGTAATTCAACAAGAATTCTGCCGGCTTGACCGGTTAAGGGTTGAATGTTGGGCTGTGTAACGCCGAAACGGTCGATACGTGTACGCAATACGTTGAAAGAGTTAGCGATAGCAGCCTCAGAATCTTCTCTTAAAACTTTGATTACATCGCTGTTAGAAGAATTAGCCGTTACTCTGCCTTTCAAAGCGAGGTTTCCTGCGAATACTGATGCTAATCTGCCTTGAGGATCAACCTCTTGATACGCTTTTTCGAAAAGAGAAATAAAATCGTCCTGACTGCTTTTTTGTCTTTCTTTTGCAAGTTTCATGGCTTTGCCGTAGGTCGGGTCCTGACTATGCTGAGCCAAAGCGTCTACAATCTCTGCAACTGATACTTCCAAAATAACGTTCATACCGCCTTTAAGGTCAAGGCCGAAGTTCAGTTCGTTTTCCAAACATTCTTTGTACGTGTATCCTAAATACACTTTTTGGGAACCTATTGAGTCCAAATACTTAGCCTCTTTGTCGGGGTCTCCTCCGGCGTATTTTGCCGCGTTGGACTTTATCGAGGATGTTACCACCGAAAAGGACAAGTGAAACAGACACGCAAGGACAATAGCTACTGCTATAACCCTTATTAATCCTTTATTTGACATTTGTTAAAAATTTATTTTTTATGTTTTTTTGTTTACGTATAAAAAATTAAAGCATATTTTTTAGCGGTTGCAAAGATACATATTTTTTTTTAAAATAACAATATTTAAGCATTAAGTTTAAAAAAAAATAAAAAACAAAAGGCGGAATTTTTTCCCGCCTTCTTAAAATTACTAAATTTTTGTGTTTTTCTTTATTTTAATCCTAACAATTTCGCACTTAAAATCTCGTTATCGGATTTCAAATCGTTTACTTGACGTTCCAAATCCATAACTTTATTGATGTTAGCGGTTATGTTGTTTGATACCACGCATATTTTTGTTAAGACATTGTACTCATCTCTGAACGGGGTGAAAGTTTCGCTCAAATAAACCGTTTTTCCGTCAAAAATATATTTAACGATGCTTGTATGTATCAGACCTTCAGAGAGTTTTGTCATTGCATTGTTGAAAGCCTCCACATCAGCAGGGTTTGCAATAAACGAGCGTATATCATGATTTTCTATCTCGTTGATAGGCATATCAATTGAGTTCAAAAGACGATTGTTCATCATCAAGAAAAATCCTTGCGGGTCGAGTTCGTAATAACCTGCCGAATTGTTCAAGATGAACTGATGTTTCATATAATCGGCTTTCAACTGTTCGTTCTTTTCGTTAAGTTTCTGAATAACAGATGAATTGGTTTCAGCCTGATTTTCAAAATCGTCGTGAAGTTTTTGATATTTAATGTTTTCACGTTTGTTGGTCTCTTGAAGATTCTCAATCTGAGCTTTGAGAGTTTCAATATTTTTGTGGACTTCAGCCTCTTGTTGAGCAAGTCGTTCTGATTTTTGGTGCGATTCTTCAAGAAGTTTTTGCGTGTTTATGTTGATTTTAACGTTTGCAATCGTAGCTGCAATGGTTTCACCTATTTTTTCGATAAATTCAACTTGATATTTTTCTATGATTTGGAACGATGCCAATTCTACGATACCGTAAGTCTCAGCATTAACTTTTAGCGGTACGATAACAAGGCAGGTCGGGTCAGCCTCGCCTAAACCGCTGCTGATATGAACGTAACCTTTTGGTATATCGGTCAAATATACAGTTTCATTTTCTCTAAAACATTGACCTACAAGATTTTCACCGATTTCTATTCTTTGTTTAACGTATTTCAAACGGTCGTAAGCATAAAAAGCCGTCAATTCGAGGTGAATATCATCGGGATTAGAATCATCAACGATATAAATACCGCCCATGTTAGCATCCAAATATCTTACGAGCCTTTCGATGACTCTATTTGAGAGAACTTGCATATCGTCGCCGGCGTTACGCAACACTTCGTTGAATTCCGCCAAACCTTGTGAAGCCCAGTTACGTTGAGAGTTTTCAATTTTTCGTTGCTCGGCTTCTTTGTCGGCTTTGATAAGGTTGTCGCGCATGACAAGCAGTGAGTTTGCAAGCACGTCGTGTTTGCTTTGCGGTTTGAATTCCGACGAAAAATTGCCTTCACCGATTTTGATAGCAAATTGTGAAGTCTCTTTCAAATTGGAAACCAAAGAGTTAAGAGCTTTGGACATTTGTCCTATTTCGTCGTTGCTGTTGAGGACTTTTACCTCCGGCAAAATACCCTCTGACATTTCAACAATCTTGTCTTTTACGTAATTTACTGAACCGACAAGTGATTTGCCTATTATAAAGGCAATTAAAACCATCAAAACGAAAAACAATGTAACCGAAAGTTTCAAAACGTTTTCAGCACCTTGATAATTGTCGTTCATGTCGGCTAAATTATCTTTAGAAACTTTATAAAATGAAGATGACAAGCGGCTTGCCATTTGAAATGCTCTTTTGTAACAATTTGCAATTTCACCGTCCAAGACGCTGTATTTCCTGAACGAATAATTTGTCGCATCGTTGAACTTCTCTGTCGAATTAAGGTTGTCTACCAATTCGGATTGCAAACTGAAAAGTGTATCAATAGTGGAAGTCAATTTGAAATACAACTCCTTGTTTTTGTCGTTCCAAAGGTCGTTATCAACGAATCCGACGATTTTGGATTTCAAAGAATCGTATCTTTCGCCGTGACAGGATTCCAATTCCGTTGCTAATTTAGTATCGCGGTCGCCTTTGAGCGTCCATTTCGTTACCAAAAATTGAGAGTTCATAATCAAATCCTTCAAATCTTCGGAATAACGCATGGAAGGATAATTCAAAACCAAGTTCGTGTTTGAATTTAAATTAGCCTCCTTTTGAGTATCGCTCAAAATCCTGTACATCACCACAAGAAGGATTCCCAAAATGCCGAATCCTATGATGAGTTTTAGTTTTACGGTAAAATGAAAATTTGAGTTCTTCATCTATATTTTTATTAAATTTCTAATAATCAGTTATTTAATAGAAATTGCACACAACAATTTCTGCCTAAAATTAAGCAACAAATAAGCCAAATCCAAATTTTTTTAGTATTTTTTTGCTGTTTTAATGCATAATTTTAAAAACTAATTCCTCCAACAATCCGCCTGCATCGGTTGAAACATTGCCTACACCCTTGCTTTTTAGGTCATATTCTCTTAAAAGCGAGATGCTCTGAATCACTTTTGCTAATCCCAGTTTTCTTGAGGCCGTGTGATAATCCTTTAATATATAAGGTGAACAGCCCATTGCGGCAGCGAGTTTTTGATCGCCTTGATTTTTGTATTGCCAATAGATAAGCATTTTGGCAAAAAATCCGTAAAGCGAGGTTATAGTTAAGACTAACGGATTGTCTTTCTGATTTTTAGAGAAATGTTCGACAATTCTTGCTGCTTTTTCTACGTCGCCTCTGCCGATTACGTTCTGAAGTTCAAAATTGTTATAGTCCTTGCTGATACCGATATTGTTTTGAACATCATCAAGAGTGATTTGTGAGCCTTGTTTTAAGGTTATCGCTAATTTGTCGATTTCGTTTGAAATTTTTGACAAATCCGTTCCGAGGTATTCCGTTAGAAGTGTTAAAACTTTAGGCTCGCAACTAAAGCCCGCATTTTTGATGTAACTATCAATCCAAGCGGGTATTTTGTTTTCGTAAAGTTTTGACGAGGTGAACATTACACCGCATTTTTCGATTACGGAGCCGATTTTTTTCCTTGCGTCAAGTTTTTTGTATTTATAACAAATTACCAAAATCGTTGAAGACAAAGGTTTTTCCGCGTAAAAAATTAGGTCTTCGATTTTTTTTAAATCTTGAGCTTCTTTTACGATTACGACCCTGTGTTTTGACATTGCGGGGTAACTTTTGGCTAACGAAATAACGCCTCTTATATCAACGTCTTTGCCGTAAACAACGGATTGATCAAAAACTTTTTCGGTTTCGTTGAGTACGTTGTTTTCGATGTAAGAGGAAATTTTGTCGATAAAATACGGTTCTTCACCTTGAAGAAAATATATTTGGGCATATTTTCCGGCTTTTAAGTCCTTCATTATGCCCTCAAAAGTTGCCGCCATTATTCTTCGTCAAATCTTAAATGCTTAACACTCTTACAGTTGTTAATAATTTCCTGTAATGTTTTGATACCGATATTAAGATGGTCTTTTACGAAATTTTTTGTTACGGAATTGTCGCTTTCACGGGTTTTAACGCCTGAGGAAATCATCGGCTGATCGGATACCAACAATAACGCACCGCAAGGAATTGAATTTTTGAAAGCAACTGTAAAAAGTGTTGCCGTTTCCATATCAACGCCCATGGTTCTGATTTTTCTCAAATAATTTTTGAACTCGTCGTCCCATTCCCAAACTCTGCGGTTTGTGGTGTAAACCGTTCCCGTCCAATAGTCATAACCGAAATCTCTGACAACAGCGGAAGAGGCTCTCAAAAGTGAAAATGCCGGCAATGCAGGCACCTCAGGCGGCAAATATTCATTGGAAGTTCCCTCGCCTCTGATTGCTGCAATCGGTATTATAATATCGCCTAACTTGTTGATTTTTTTTAGTCCGCCGCATTTTCCCAAAAACAAAACCGCTTTGGGTTCTATTGCTGAAAGCAAGTCCATAATCGTTGCCGCATTAGGACTGCCCATGCCAAAGTTTATGAGCGTTATGCCTTGTGCTGAAACATTCGGCATATTTTTGTCAAGACCCATAATCGGTGCGTTGAACTCTTTTGAAAAAATTTCCAAGTAATTTTGAAAATTTGTAAGGAGAATGTGTTTGTCAAAATCCTGTAATTCTCTGCCTGTATATCTGGGCAGCCAATTATTTACAATTTCTTCTTTGGTTTTCATATTTTTTACGTCATAAATTTTCTGCGTAAAATTAGTAAGAATAATTTTAAAATGCTAATTTTCTTTGTAATTTTTTGTTAGTTTTGCGTACTTTTTTTATAGGTCTTATGCAAGAGAATTTAAATCTTCCTCCCTGCAATTTGAGTATTCAAATCAGGGACAATAATGAATATGTTTTTGATATTGTTCGCAAAAAATACGTCCGTTTGACTCCTGAGGAAAGAGTCAGACAAACTTTCGTACATTTTTTGGTTAACGAAAAATCATGCCCCGTTTCTCTTATGTCTACCGAAACGCAAATGAAACTTTTTAATACCATAAAACGTTCTGACATAATAATTTACGACAAAAATTCTAATCCTTTGGCAATCGTGGAATGTAAAGCTCCCGATGTTAAAATCACTCAAGAGGTCTTTACTCAAATTGCGCGTTATAATATTAATGTCAAAGCTCGTTTCTTAATTGTTACTAACGGCATAAATCATTATTGCGTAAAATTAAACAGAATGAATAATAAGTACGAATTTTTGCAAGAAATTCCTAATTATTTTCAATTTTTTTCCGAATAAGATTTTTAAATATTTTAGGTGTAATGAGTTTATTCGTAACTGTTCATTAAAATTTAAACCATGAATAAAAAAAACGATTCTACCAAAAGCAGAATCGTTTTTTTAGTTTTTTATAATTTTTATGCGAGAATTATGCTGTGAAGCAACCAAAAACATATTGCACCTGCAAAATAACCGATTAAAGCAAGCCAACTGATATGTTTTAAGTACCATACAAACTCAATTTTTTCCAGACCCATTGCGGCAACACCGGCAGCACTTCCGATAATAAGAATGCTTCCGCCCGTACCGGCTGCGTAAGCCAATAACTGCCAGAAAGTTCCGTCCAAAACGAGATCAGAAGTTGCGCCCAACTCATACATACCCATAGAACCTGCAACCAAAGGCACGTTGTCAACAATTGACGAAAGAATACCGATTGTAAGACCGATTCCGTAAGTGTTTTGATTGAAAGCCGAATCCAAAACGCTTGACATTGCAGC
>JAFYDK010000131.1 GCA_017544805.1 Bacteroidales bacterium
ACGATAGACGAAAATGTTTTTCTTTACCTTTATGAATACAACAGTACGAGAGTAAATCCGCAACAGTTTTTTGTTCCTTCTGTTGAAGGAAAAGTTTGTATGGGATATTTCGCGGCTTACAATAGCGTTAAATACGAAATGGTTTACAAAAAAACTCCACACGAATAAAAAAAATAAAAAACAATTTGTAAATTTGCGTCGATAAAAAAACGATTAAAATTATGGACAATTTCGTTGTAGAAAATCTTGGCCCAATAGCCAAAGCCGATGTAACATTCGGAGACCTCACAATTCTCACCGGTCCGCAGGCGAGCGGTAAGACGTTGTTTTTGGAGACGTTTAAGTTGGTGCAAGATTTGGATAATATTGTATTCAGTTTTATTGATTCAAATTATTCTCGCGATAAAAATGCGTTTTTAGATTATTTTTATGGTGATAAAATGCACAAATTATTTTCGAAAAAGTTCAGATTACAGTCTGATGGTATTGGAATTGGTTTATTATTATTACAAATATTTTCTAAAAACAAAGAATTTAAACAATCAGAATATAATAGAGTGTTTTATATACCAGCGCAAAGAAGTTTAGCTCTTTCAGAAGGTAGAATAAAAACTCCTGACGATTTTATAAATTCTCCGTATGTCTTATTAAAATTTAGTAATTATTTACAAAAATACGTCAAAATTAATTCTAACAGATTAGTTCAAGATATTATTAAGGATTATGAGTTCCTAAATAATGCCGAAATAAATATGCGTCGTACCGCCGGCAGCCCACGATTGGAAATGACTGTTGACAATCAGACTGTTCCTTATATGGCGTGGAGCACGGGACAGAGAGAATTTACGCCTTTGTTGATGGCGTTGGATTATTTTGATACTATTGACAACAAAGAATACATCGTCATCGAAGAACCAGAACTTGGTCTACATCCTCGCGCCATCATTGAATTTATGTTCACGGTCTTGAAGTTGATGAAAAAAGGTGTAAAAGTCATAATTTCAACACATTCGTCCACGCCGTTGGATTTTGTTTGGACGATGAACCGTTTGAAACATAAAGGCGTAAAATCTTTTGCGGCATTGGCTGAAATGTTCGATTTTAAGATAAAGGACAAGGACTTTTTTGATGGACTTTTTGAAAAGGAAATTAAAGTCTATTATTTTGCACCCGACAAAAAAACGCGGAAGGTTCACTCAAAGGATATTTCGTCGCTTGATGTGGAATCCGAGGACGAAGACATTTCAAACTGGGGCGGAATGTCGCTATCTGCCGACAGAGCGGGAAGTATTGTTTCAAAATTCTAAAAAAATAGTTGTTATGACATTCAAGGAAGCAGTTGACATAGATTTTCCTGAAAAATACAAGCCCGGTATTCAGGCTGTAAAAGGCAGCGACCGCGATAAGTTTGATTTCCTAAAATCATCCAGAAATATCAACGGAAGCATTGATATAGATTCTGCCTTGAAAAAACAATACCCAGAAGATAACCGTTGGGATTATTCCATCGGTTACAAAGATGTCGCATATTTCTTTGAAGTACACCCAATGACAGAAAAAGAAATTGCTACAATCATCAAAAAGTCGCAATGGTTGAAAAAAATTTTATCGGACAAAGCCATGAATCTCAACAGCATAAGAGATAAAAGTTGCCCCTTCTTTTGGCTGTCAACTGACAGCGGCTGCGACATTCCTCAAAAATCCAAAAAAGCAAGGCTTTTGTCGGATTACAATATCGAATGGCGTAAAACAGAGATTCAAAAAATAATAGTCTAAAAAAATTGGATTACAGGCGAGCCGCCCGCAATCCAATTTTTTTACTTCTTTATCATCGTTCCGGCGTGGTTTTCTTCAAAAAACTGCTCAATGTCGAGCGAGTTTCCGATAATGACTTTTTCAACACCTTGATTTATGGTCTTGAAAGCATTTTCCAATTTTGGAATCATACCTTCCGAAAAAATACCTTTGGCTGAAAGTTCAGGATAGTTCTGAGATTTTTTTTCTTTTAAAATTAATCAAATTATTTGAAAATAACTTGAGCCATTTCATAAAGGCTTCTTCTCCACGTTAAAAATTCGTGTGCTGTGCCTTCTGAAATATATCCTACTGCATTGAAACCAGCCTTCTTTAAACTTTCAACCGATTTGTTGATGCCGTCAGGATTTTCTTTTGAACCGCAGCTTTCAAAAATTACTTTTACTTGGTTTTTATCTTTGATGTCTTCTGGCGAATAAACACCACCGCTCAACAAACCGTAATAGCCGAAAACTTCAGGACGGCGGAGTGTGATGAGTTTTGTTTCAATACCGCCCATTGACAAACCTGCCATTGCTCTATGTGCTTTGTCAGCTATTGTTAAGAAATTTTTGTCAATATAGGGAACTAATTCATCTACAAGAACTTCTTCAAATTCTTTTGCAGTAAAACTTCCGATAGTTCCGAATTTTATATTGTTTGTCATGCCGTATGTCATAACCACGATAAACGGTTGTATTTTCTTGTCGGCAATTAGGTTATCCATAATTAAATTAGCGTGTCCTTGATTTGACCATGCCGTTTCGTCCTCGCCCCAGACGTGCTGTAAGTAAAGAACAGGATAACGTTTTTTGGGATCTTTGCCGTATTCAGCTGGAGTGTAAACAAATGCACGTTTCAACTCGTTGGTGCTTTTGGATTTAAACAAAACCTGTTGAACGTTGCCGTGTGCAATATCGAGCCTTTCTGCATAAAAATCTTTGTCATGAGCTGGAATTTCAATACCGCTTTCCCAACGTACCGAACCGTAATAATTTTTAGCACCGGGATCATTTACTATGCCGCCGTCAATCGTTAAATGATAATAATGGAAGCCTTCGTCCATAGGACCTTCCGTTGTTCCTGTCCAAAAACCGTCTTTATCTTTTTGGAGAACGGTCTGACCGCTGCCACCGAGTCCCAAACTTACGATAACGGATTTAGCCTGAGGAGCATTAACACGGAATCTCGCATATCCTTGAGAATTAACTTGAGGATATTCTTGTCCGGGTTGATTCTTTTGAGAGGGTTTGAAATCTTCTTTTATTTTTACTTCGTCTAAAGCAGGATTAAAGTTTTTAACAATATCGTATGCTTTTTTTGCCTTCAAATCCTTGTCAAAAAGCAAAGGATAATTATTAACGCCTACCCAAGAATCTCTGTCGCTGACATTCCAAAACGTTACGACATCAATAACATCTTTGTGTTTGCGGAAAACACGGAATAACTGATGATACATATTCTCGTGCAAAGTCTTGATGTAAGGTGCAATAGGTTTTTCTTCACCGCGGCTGAACTGTAATTGTCCGCCCATTTCTTCATTGGCTCTGACATCAAGTTCGGTAATGTGAATGTGTTTTACGATTGTTGAATATTTTTCGATGGCATCATTAACATTTTCCATTGACGGTCCGTAAATGTTGTAATGACCTTGCATACCGATACCGTCAATTGGAACGCCTGCATCTTTCATTTTTTTGACCATATTAAAAATGCGGTCTCTTTTGCCCGGGTCAGCAGCGTTGTAATCGTTGTAAAATAACTGCGCATTCGGGTCTGCTTCGTGTGCAAATTTAAACGCCATTGCGATAAATTCATCACCGCAGAGGTCATAAAGTTTTGATTTGCGGTAAGGCGACGGATTAGGATTCCACGGTGTAGGTCTTTGGTCGTCAGCCATTGCCTCGTTTACAACGTCCCAACAATAAACAATGTCTTTGTAACGGTTTACGACAGTAAAAATGTGTTCTTTCAAACGTTGATAAAAAACTTCTTTCGTAACAGGTTTGCCTTTTTTGTCAGTGTACATCCAGTCGCAGAATTGATTGTGCCATACAAGACAATGTCCGCGCATTTTGATGTTGTTTTTACGGCAGAAATTAGCAATCGAATCTGCTTTTTCCCATGTCCATACTCCTTCTTTCGGATGTACCGAAATCGGTTTCATGTCATTTTCGCAAGTCACGGAATTGTACTCTTTAACAACGAGAGCTGACTCCTGCGCGCGGTTCATGTTCGACATATTAACCGCTACGCCTACTTTAAAATAATCTTTGTAAGCATCTTTCAAGCCTTGTGCAAAAAGGCTTCCACTAAACAAAGCAGCAGCAAATGCTGCAGTAAGAAAAAATCTTTTCATCTTTTTATAAAAATAACAGGTTGATTAAAAATTTGCTGCAATATTAAGTCTTTTTGTCCGAAATGTTGTTATACAGAGGTTTTAAATGCTTGTGTTTTTGTAACAATGCGTTTTGAAAAGGTAAAAAAAATTACGATGTTACAAAAACGTAAATATTTGAAACGTATAGAAAAGTCTTTTTCAAAAAAAAACACTTACTTTGCATACATTTTTGAAAAATAACCGTATAATTTTTTTTTGATCTTAACGTTAAATTGTTTTAGTAATTAATTAGTAATTAAATTGAAAAACGTCGGCAACTTTTTTTTTCTGCCGACGTTTTTTTTATTTTAGTAAGGACTGCTTTCTTCCTTAGAAAGGTAAAAACGCATTAAAAGTATTAAAAAAAACATATATGAAGAAGATTATCACCTTATTATTGGTGCTGTGCTGTTGGAATGTGAAGGCTCAGCAACATAAACTTTGGTATGAAAAACCCTCCGAGAGTTGGTTGGAGGCCTTGCCTGTGGGCAATTCTAAATTAGGAGCGATGGTTTACGGTAAAACCGGAGTTGAGGAAATTCAAATCAATGAAGAAACCTTTTGGAACGGTTCACCGCATAACAACAATGCCGACAATGCTTTAGAGCATTTGGACGAGGTTCGCAGACTTATTTTTGAAGGCAAAGAGCCTGAGGCTCACCAGATTATGGAAAAATATTTTTTCAAAGGGCCTCACGGAATGAGTTTTTTGCCTTTAGGAAGTTTGTTTTTGAAATTTTCAGAGGGTAAAATAGAGGATTATAAACGCGAATTGGATTTATCAACTGCCGTTAATACAACCGTTTACAAGAAAAACGGCGTAAAATTCGTTCGCAGAGTTTTCGCGCCTCTGTCAGAAAAAGTTATAGCTGTTTCTATTGATTGCGACAAAAAAGATTCTTTGAATTTTGTTGTCTCGTTTAAAAGCGAATTAAAAAACGAAATCTCTGTTAATCAAAATGTTATAACAGCTAATGTTTACAACAATTCTCAAGAGGGAATCGAGGGAAAACTAAAAGCTGAATGTAGGATTTTGGTTTTAACAAATGGTCAAGTAGTTAAAAATGAGGATAATACTCTAAAAGTTGAAAATGCAAGCTCTGCAACGCTTTACATCACGGCTTCAACTAATTATAAAAAATATGACGATATTTCAGCAAATCCTACCGCTCTTAACGATGAGGTTTTATCCCGCATTAAATCAACGGATTATAATAAAATTTATGCCTTGCATTTAAAAAAATATTCTGCTCAATATTCCAGAGTAAAACTTTTGTTGCCCTCGGACAAAAATTCTGAATTGCCGACTGATGAAAGGCTTAAAAACTTTTCTCTATCAGCGGATTACGATTTTGTATCGTTGATGATGCAGTACGGAAGATTTTTGCTGATATGCTCTTCGCAGCCGGGCGGACAACCTTCTAATCTTCAAGGGGTTTGGAACAATTCCGTTAATCCGCCTTGGGACTCAAAGTATACGATTAACATTAATGCCGAAATGAATTATTGGCCGAGCGGTGTTTGTAACCTTCCTGAAACAGAATTACCTTTAATTGACATGATTAACGATTTGAGCCACAGTGGAATATCTACGGCGAAAAAACTTTACGGTTGTTCAGGCTGGACTGCTCATCATAATACGGATTTGTGGCGTATTACGGGTCCTGTTGATGGAGTTTATTGGGGAGCATTTCCAACGGGCGGCGCATGGCTTACCACGCATATTTGGCAGCATTTCTTGTTTACGGGCGATAAAGATTTTTTGAGGAAAAATTTCCCGGTAATCAAAGGCTCTGCTGATTTCTTGCTGGACTTTTTACAAATGGATCCGCGTTACGGATTTTTGGTTGTAACGCCTTCTGTTTCACCAGAACACGGCCCTGACGGAAAGCCTACGTCTTTGACCGCCGGAACGACGATGGATAATCAAATTGTTTTTGATGTTTTGTCAAACACCCTTAATTCTATGAAAATCCTCGGAATTGATGATGAAAAATATTCACAAAGGCTTTCTTCAACTCTTGAAAAACTTGCACCGATGAGAATCGGACGTTATGGTCAGCTTCAGGAATGGCTTTCAGACTCCGATGACCCGAAGGACGAGCACAGACACGTTTCGCATCTTTATGGTTTGTATCCTTCAAATCAGATTTCGCCTTATAAAAATCCCGAACTTTTTGCCGCTTCTGCCAACACATTGAAACAACGTGGCGATATGGCAACGGGCTGGTCTTTAGGTTGGAAAATTAATTTCTGGGCGCGTATGTTGGACGGCGACCATGCTTTCAAAATAATTTCTAATATGTTACACATTTTGCCGGCTCAGTTTTCGGGTTTTGGTGCATCGAAAGAATTTGAAAACGGCAGAATTTATCCGAATTTGTTTGATGCGCATCCGCCGTTTCAGATTGACGGTAATTTCGGACTTGCAGCGGGAGTTTGTGAAATGTTGTTGCAAAGTCATGACGGTGCAGTTCATTTGTTGCCGGCGTTGCCTTCTTGTTGGAAAAATGGTCAAGTCAGCGGTTTGAGGGCAAGAGGCGGTTTCATTACGGATATTTCTTGGTGTGATGGAGAATTGGTAAATGCCGTGATAACATCTCAAAACGGAGGCGTTTTAAGAATTAGAAGTTATCAAAAACTTGAAGGCAAGGGTTTGAAGGAGGCTCAAGGCGTGCTTCAAAATCCGCTTTTGCAACAAGCTGATGTTAAAACTCCCGAAAAATCTTCAGAATTGAAAAATAATTTGACACCCGAAATTAAGAAAGTTTACGAATATGATTTAGAAACAAAAAAAGGCGGAAAATATAAAATTTCTGCCTTGTAAATAATTTTAGGGACGCTCCGTTTCTTAAAAAAAATTGGTGCGTCCCTTTTTATTGTTATTTTTGTGTCAAATCCCTAAAAATATTTTCCAAATTTCCTTTGTTTTTGGTCATTGATAATACGGAAATATTTTTTTTGACGGCAAAATCGAAAATATTTTTTCTTACATCAATGTCCTCTGCACTTGAAACAATGAAATTTTTGCCTGAGCCTTCCACTTTTTTAACGCCAGAAATATTTTGAATTTCTTCAATTTTTACTTCGCTGTCAAATTCCACTGTAACAATGCTTTGAGATGATTCTTCTTCAAGATTCTTTAAGGTGTTGTCTGCGACGATTTTCCCTTTGCTGATGATGATTGCGCGGTCGCAAACAGCTTCCGCCTCCTGCATGATATGTGTTGAAAGTATCACGGTTTTTTCTTTTCCGAGTTCACGGATAAGATTGCGGATTTCTACTATTTGATTGGGGTCAAGACCTGTGGTCGGCTCATCAAGAATCAGAATAGAGGGATTGTGAACCATTGCTCTGGCAATTCCTGTTCTTTGTTTATAACCTTTTGAAAGTTCTCCTATTTTTTTATATTGATGCGATGTAAGTCCCACTGATTCAATGGCGTTATCCACTGCTGTTTTAACCTCTAGTTTAGGTAAATACATCGAAGCAGAATATTCAAGATATTCTTTAACGTACATATTTAAGTAGAGCGGATTGTTTTCGGGAAGATAGCCGATTGTCCGTTTTAAATCTTTCATGCCGTTTTTTATGTTGATTCCGTTGATGAAAACCTCGCCGCCGTCGCTTGCTATGCAACCCGTTATGATTTTCATGGTCGTACTTTTTCCGGCTCCGTTAGGTCCTAAAAATCCTACGACTTCACCCGAATTTATGCTGAAACTTATATCGTCTACGGCTTTGTTTTCACCGTAAATTTTCAAAAGATGTTCTACTCTGACTGACATTTTTTTTTGTAAATGTTTTTGTGCAAAGTTAAAATTATTTTTTTTCTCATTCAAAAAAATATTGTAATTAATCAAAAAACTTATATCTTTGCCGATGCGAAAAAAATAATCAGTTAAGAAAATGTCTAAAAAGAAGCGTACTCTTATTGAAAAATTAGGAATTTATCACCGTTGGAATTCCCGCACGGGTTTGTACCCTTTTATCGGTAAAACTATACTTAAACTTTTAGTAATAATTGCAATAATAGCTGTTATCGTTTTGGTTTTGAACCATTTCCTTAATCTTGGAGATATTATCAAAAATTATATTTTCAGTCATGAAACTCCCGGAATTTTAACTTTGTTTTTGGTTTCGGAATCTTTTTTGGGTTGGATTCCTCCGGATTTATTTATTATGTGGTCTGATAAATTCAACAGTCCGTTGCTATGGCTGACAATTTTGGGTACAATATCGTATGTGGGCGGTATAAATGCCTATTTCTTGGGCAAAATCGCATTAAAAATTCCCAAACTCAGGCATTGGCTTGAAAAACGCAACGAAGAGTTTTTTATCAGAATCCGAAAATGGGGCGGTATTATAATCGTACTTGCTGCATTGTTTCCGCTGCCTTTTGCAACGACAACAACTGTTGCCGGAATGGTGAAATATCCGTTGAAACTCACTATGCTTTACGGACTTACAAGATACATAAGATTTTACCTTTACGGTGTGTTGATTTTTTTCGGAATGGATAAAATAATGTAATTATTTCTGTTGAAGTGCTCTTATTTGTTTCATTCTTGAAGAGGCAAAAACAAAATCGTCAAGCTCTTTGACCCCGGATTGAAAAATATCCGAACTTGTGCCTTGCCAAAATTTTTTGCCTTTGTAAATGAAAATTATTTTATCGCCGATTTCCATCACGGAGTTCATGTCGTGGGTATTAACAATTGTTGTAATATTGTATTCTATCGTGATGTCTTTTATCAGATTGTCAATCACGATACTTGTTACGGGGTCAAGTCCTGAATTAGGTTCGTCACAATATAAATACTTGGGATTAAGCGCAATAGCACGGGCGATGGCAACACGTTTTTGCATTCCGCCGGATATTTCTGCCGGATATTTTTTTTCAGCGTTAATAATATTAACACGTTTCAAACACTCGTGAGCCCTTTCTCTGCGCTCATCGTATGTCATGTGCGTAAACATTTCTAAAGGGAACATGACGTTTTCTTCCACCGTATTTGAGTCAAACAATGCCCCGCCTTGAAAAACCATTCCCATTTCTTTGCGGATTTCTTTGCGTTGTTTCTCGTTCATGGCGGTAAAGGAGCGTCCGTCATAAAGAATATCGCCCGAGCTGACATTATGAAGCCCTGCAATACATTTTAGCAAAACGGTTTTGCCGCTGCCGGACTGTCCGATTGTAAGGTTGGTTTTGCCCGGAAGAAATTCAGCGCAGATGTCGTTTAAGACTTTTTGAGACGAAAACTCTTTGCAAACATTTTTTACTTCTATCATTTTTTTCTTTATAGCAGCAATTTGGTTAAAATTAAATTAAAAAGCAAAACAATAATTGAACTGTGTACAACAGCGTGTGTACTTGCTTTGCCTACCTCTAAAGCTCCTCCGCCGGCATAATATCCGTGATAAGACGAAACTGAAGCTATTATAAAGGCGAAAAATAAGGATTTTATCAGCGAATACGTTACGTAAAAGGGCTTAAAAAACGATGTTATTCCTACAACATAATCATGAGGAGTAAGACCTACTGTCCCGAAAGATGCCACGTAACCGCCTAACAATCCTATTGCCATGCTAAAAATTGTCAGAACGGGTATAAAAAAAACAAAGGCTGTGATTTTCGGTAATATCAGATAACATGCCGAATTAACACCCATCATTTCTAAAGCGTCGATTTGTTCTGTAACTCTCATTGTGCCAAGTTCTGAGGCAATATTAGAGCCGACTTTTCCTGCAAGTATCAGAGCCACAATGGTTGAGGAAAATTCCAAAAGCAAGGTTTCTCTCGTTCCCAAGCCGATTAAATATCTCGGTATTATCGGGTTTTGAAGGTTGTAAGCCATCTGAATCGCACATACCGCACCCATAAACATCGAAATTATCAAAACGATACCTATCGAACTGATTCCCATATTTATAGTTTCTCTGACTGTTTGCCTTAAAAAAACTCGTCCGCGTTCAGGTCTTGAAAACACACGTTTCAAAAGCAAAAAATATCTGCCCGTATGATAAAAAATATTTAACATTCTAACTTTGCGTTACCTCGTCCTAAATTTCCACTGAAAAACTTTTTCGTTGCCGCAACAATCCTCAATTTTAGCCTCTAACGTGTGCCAACCGGGTTGAAGTCCGAGTTTTTTGACGGGGGCTATCAATCTTGCGTTTTTGTAATCGAATTCAAAAATTTTCCATTCACCGTCTATAAAACAGTTATATTTGTTGATTCCGCTCATATTGTCAGAAATGCCAATCATAACGTTATGAGAATTAGAAAGTAACGTAGATGAATTTTTGCTGACAACTCTCGGTGCTATGGTGTCGGTGGCTACGATAAAACTTCCTAAACTTCGGGTTTTTACGCTTATTCTTGAGGTTGAACTGTCGATTTCACCGCCCAAATATCCGAGCGAATTGCGTTTTCCGATTCGTGCTATAAATACTTGTTTTTCAGAAAGTTTAGTGCCGATAATTGAATTAATACTTTCTGGTATCGGAATTGTAATTTTGACGGAGTTTTGTATGGGAATATCTCCGCTACCAACATGATAAACGGCTCGTTTGAAAATTGTAGAATCTTCTTTGGAAAATTCAATAAATTCGTCTTTGTAAAAATTGCCGTTAGGAATTTCAACTTCCATATCAAGCGTGTCATAAAAATTGTCAGTTGCCCAACAAACGTATGTACCTAAAGGTTTTTTAGCGGTTACTGAAGGAGAATAGACGCCTTTTACTGAGAAATTTACTGTCTTCGTATTACCGACGAAATCCTTTAAAACAAATTTTATCTTGTGAAATTCTCCACTTTTAACGCTGAAGGGGTTATAACATCTGAAAATTTTCAGTTGATTGTTTTCTTCAATGAAGCATTTCTGAATGTAGCGTTTAGTTTGCTGTAAATCAGCGTAATCAATAAAACTGTTGATGTATCTTGATTTGTCAATTGCTATGCTGTCAAGGCGGGATTGATAAATCAAGTTGTCCCCGTCATAAAGCGAAACTTCCGTTACCCCGCAAGGTCTGCCTCCGACGGAGAAAAAATCGTTGGCATTGATACCGAAACCTATATTTCCGTAACATTCAATAGTTTTGTTTTGAATTTCAGGTAACGAAAAATATTTGCTTTCCGCTTTTGAACTCACTTGCGCCGAATCGTCCATTGTATAGATTTTGATTCCGTAAACCTCCGGCGAGCGGTTGTCGTCAATGGTTTTTATAAATTTTAACGGGTTCAATCCTATTTCGCGTTCAGTTTCACGGACTTCATAATGCAAATGCGGACCGCCTGAACCGCCTGTATTGCCGGAATAGGCGATAATTTCACCGCTTTTTACTTTTATTTCGTCTTTCTTGGGATAATAATCAACGTCAAAGGATTGCAAACGGATTTGCTCTTTTCTTATAACGGTATCAATTTTTGGCGCATATTCGCTCAAATGTCCGTAAACTGTGGTATGTCCGTCATTATGAGTGATAAACAATCCGTAGCCGTAACCGTATGGCGAGACTTTTATCCTTGAAACATAACCCTCGTCAGAGGCTTTTACGGGTACTCCGATAACCCCGCCTGTTGAAATGTCAATCCCGCCGTGAAAATGATTCGGTCTTAATTCTGCAAACGAAGCACTCATCACAACGGGAATGTCCATTGGAAAAATGTATTTTTTATCTTGCGCTTTTAGGCTGATACTCAGTAAAATAAAAACTAAATATAATATTTTTTGTTTCATTTCTTATTATGGTATTTTTTTATCGCAAAGATAAAAAAAATATCAACAAATCACACTGAGCAAATATTTACATTTATCCTGATTTCCGAGAGTTTTGCCTTTATCGCATGAGAGTTTTACGCAGTCGTGCCATTCGCGGCTTTCGGTAATCCTTGATTTTGTGAGTTTTACGACAATATTCATCGGTTTTATGTCCGTTAAATCACAAGTCAAAAACGTTCCGACACCAAACGATGGTCTTATTTTTCCTAAAGCATATTTTTGAATTTCAATCGCACGTTTTATGTTAAGACCGTTTGAAAAAATGACTTGTTTGGTTTGCGGATTAATGCCGAGTTCTGTGTATTTTTGAACGATTTTGTCAATTTGTTCCTCTTCGTTGCCAGAATCAACTCTTAAACCCGAAAACAACATCGCACTTTTTTTAGAGAAATTATTGAAAAAGACATCGTCGCCGAAACAATCATAAAGGTACAAACCTAAATCTCCGTTATAAACCGAAGCCCATTTTTCCATAACCGAATGATTAACTTCAAAAACTGACGTTACGTTTTCTTCAAACGAGATGATTTGGTGGCTCATCGTTCCTAACGGGTTGAGATTCAATTCTTTCGCAAACCAAACATTGGAAGTTCCCGTGAAAGTGCCGCTGAATTTGCCGTTTTCATAAACGTCTTTCATTTGTGTTAAAACCATTTTTTGGTGGTCGAAAGAAAATCTGCGGCGTGTTCCCATGTCGCCGAGAATTAAGCCGTTACCAAAGATTTCAATAGTTTTTTTTCTAACTTTCTGAATTTCAAGAGCCAAATCGTATTTTTGGTCGTCGCCGTTTAAAATATGGAAAAGTTCGCTGACACAACTCAAAATCGGCATTTCCCAAATTATCGCCGAATACCATTTGCCTTTTACGCTGACGTGAAGATGGCCGTCAAGGTCTTGATTTATAGATACTTCGTCGGTATTAAAACGGAATCCGCGAAGAAAAACGTCAATAAACCATTTGGGAAGATAATAGCATTTTTTGAGCATAAATTCAATCTCATCTTCCTGAATCACAACGTTTTTCATGTAATCGACCTGCTCTTGAAGCAACTTGTCGAACCCTTGCGGATAAACAGTGCCGTTACGGTCAAAAAAAGTGTATTCAACCTCCGCTCTCGGATAGGTCTGAATAATGTAATACATACACGTAAAAGTGTATAAGTCGTTGTCTGTGAAGTGATTAATTATTTGTTTCATAATAATTGTCAAATGTTAAAAAATGTCTATGGAATTTTCATTACAATAATCCTCAAGTTTTTGTCCGCCGTCAAGACTTGCCGTATAGTTTTTGAAAACAAAAATAGGTTTAGTTCCAATTAATTGCGATAGATCTTTTATCGTGTTCAAAACGCAAACATCGCCTGCAATTCCCGTTATAAAAACGTCGAATTTGTCACAACTTTTTATGTAATCATAAATTTTTTTGCCGTCTTCGTTGGTGATTTCTCCGTTTTGAATGTCAAATACACTATACTGATCTCTGTCTTTTGACTGACCTTTTTTGCAATATTCAACATTGGAGCACTTGTCTAAAACTGCTTTTAACGGCTTGAAAACTTCAGCACCGAAAGTCTCTCTTATACAATGTTTTGGCCAAGTACCGCCCTGCTCTGTAAACGAACAATGGTCTTCAGGGTGAAAGTCCTGAGTTACAAATATTCTGTCAAATAAATTAAGACGGGTACTGAGATAATCCGACAATTTCAGCATTGCTTTTTGTGCGCCTGAAACTGCAAGCGAACCGCCCTCAATAAAATCGTTTTGAGGGTCAACGATAATTAAAATAGGTTTTGCTGACATGTTTTTTTTAAATATTACTGTTTAATAAATCAAAAAAAATATATGAACTCGCAAATATAAAAAATATTTTTACCAATCTATACATTGATGGAAAAACTTTTTTAAGGTTGAACACTTAATTTCCTATACGTCAAAACACTTAAAAAATCAATTCTAACAATACGGTTTGCACTTATCTAAATATGGTTTAACGGCATTACAATATATTGAAAGCCCACTAAAAAAATCCATAATAGGAAATATACGTATTTTGTCGGTTTTGAATACGAACAATCGGTATTGCACACAACAGACCGTCATAATACCTTTGCAATGTTAAAATATTTTAAAAGCCAACTAAAAATTGGCGGTGCACCAGATTAACATAGTGTTGAACTTAAAAGAGAGAAAAAATGAAAGTACGAACAAAAATTATGTTGACATTTTTATTCATCGTTTTGTCAACAAGTCTTTATGCTCAGGAAGAATCAATTGAAACCGAAACTAACGGATTTACTGCTAATATCGGAGCTGATGTTGTAAGCACTTATATCTGGCGTGGTCAAAAACTTGATGATTTAGCCGTTCAGCCGGGTATCTCAATAGGTTACAAAGGCTTTGAACTCGGAGCCTGGGGTTCAACGAGTCTTGTAGGAACGGGTTACAAAGAACTTGACCTTTCTTTGTCCTATACAATCGGAGGATTTTCAGCAGTCTTTACAGATTATTGGTGCGGCAACGACTCTTACAACTCTTTCAATTATTCTGATACCACATTGCATACTTTTGAATTTGGTTTAGGATATGATTTCGGATTCTTATCAGTGAGTTGGTATACAAACCTCTGGGGTGCAATGGGAAGCAAAGCAAACGGCGATGATGCTTATTCTTCTTATTTTGAAGTTGCCGCACCTTTTAAGTTGGGAGATTTGGAATGGCAGGCAGCAATGGGCATAACGCCTTGGGAAAACGATTATTACGGAGCTGAAAAATTTGCTCTTATTAATATCGGTCTGACGGCTACGAAAAAAATCGAATTTGAAAAATTTACTTTGCCGCTCTATGCGCAACTTACTGCAAATCCCACGGCAAAGAAAATGTATCTCTCGTTTGGTGTAACCTTTTGAGAAAAAGACATTGTCTAACGTAAAAATAATATAATAATTATGAAAAAAATTGAAGCAATTATTCGCAAAACCAAGTTCGACGAGGTTAAAGAGGCACTTTTTGCAGCCGACATCAATTGGTTTTCGTACACTGAAGTAAAAGCCATCGGTCAAGACAGAGAAGATAGAATTTACCGTGGCGTTATGTACAGTACCGATATTATTTCGCGTATTGAGATAACTATTATTTGCCGTGATCAGTTTGTTCAACCGGCTATTGATGCGATTATGAAAACAGCCCGAACAGGTGAAATCGGTGACGGAAGAATTTTCGTAAGCCCTGTTGACGATACATATTCAATCCGCACCGGCGAACACGGTGATACAGTTTTGGCAGATAAAAAATAACAATTAGCAATTGACAATTGACAATTGAAAATTGAAAATTGACAATGAAAAAATGAAAAATAACGATTAAAAGGAATTAGAAAAATGGAAACATCAGTTTTAGATACAGTAGCATCCGAAGTTAGTGCAGTAGATACTGTGTGGGTGCTAATAGCAGCAATGCTTGTGTTTTTTATGCAGCCCGGTTTCGCACTTGTTGAGGCAGGACTTACAAGGGCTAAAAACACAGCCAATATACTTATGAAAAACTTTGTGGATTTTTCAGTAGGTTCAGTATTATATTGGTTATTAGGATTTTCTATAATGTTTGGTACGGGTTCGTTTCTTGGTTGGGACGGCTTCGGTATTGCAGGTGTTGAAAATCCTTGCGGCAATCTTCCCAAAGAATGTTATTTTATATTTCAGACCGTTTTCTGTGCCACTGCCGCTACCATAGTCTCCGGTGCAATGGCTGAACGTACCAAATTTTCGATGTATCTGCTTTACTCTTTGGTGATTTCAGCAGTGATTTATCCCGTTCAAGGACATTGGTCATGGGGCGGTGGTTGGCTCAGTGAACTCGGTTTTCATGATTTTGCAGGTTCGGCAGTGGTTCATTCTTGCGGTGGTTTTATAGCGTTGGCGGGAGCAATTGTTCTTGGTCCGCGTTTGGGAAAATACACCAAAAAAGCTGACGGTTCAACACGTACACACGCTATTCCGGGTCATAACCTCACACTTGCAGCTCTTGGCGTATGGATTTTGTGGATGGGATGGTTCGGATTTAATCCCGGCTCAACGGTTGCTGCTGAAGGTTCAGTGGAAGTGAGCACTTACGGCGGCGGAATCCTTGACAATATGTCAGCAATGTCGCATATTTTTGTAACGACAAACATTGCTGCGGCAGTCGGTGGTATAACGGCTCTTATTTATACATGGTTAGCTTTTGGAAAACCATCTTTGTCAATGGTTTGTAACGGTATTTTGGCAGGACTTGTGGGCATAACGGCCGGTTGTGATTGTGTTCCGATTTGGGCCGCTGCTGTTATCGGAATTGTTGCTTCTGTTGTAATGTGCTTCTTTGTAAACTTTTTGGACACAAAACTTCATATAGATGACCCCGTAGGTGCTGTTTCAGTTCACGGTATGGCAGGCTTTACGGGAACGGTGCTTACCGGGGTTTTTGCTTATTCTGAATGTGGTTATTCTGTCGGCACGCAGTTGATTGGGGAATTATCTGTTGCCGGTTGGTCGTTTGGAATTGGATTTTTGATGTTTTTAGCAATCAAAAAAATACATGGTTTACGAGTTACACCGCGTATTGAAGAAGAAGGCTTAGACGTATATGAGCACGGTGAAACGGCTTACAATTAGTACTGAAGTTTTTTTGGGATAATCAGTATATGGTGCGGGGGCGGAGATTTATTTCCGTTCCCGTTTTTTTTTTTTTAAATTAATAACGATTATATTTTATAAGCATCTTACTTAATTTTACTTTACAATCTTCCGTAAATTTCGTATTTTGACACGTTATACACCTTTTATAGCCCCTTGTAGTGCATAATATATGCAAAACACGTATTTTGAATGTTTTTAAATACGAACAATCGGTATTGTATAAAAAATGCTGACGGAATACCTTTGCATTGTTAATAATTGACAGTTGATAATTATTTCAACATCAGAT
The DNA here is from genome assembly GCA_017544805.1 of Bacteroidales bacterium. Lineage (GTDB taxonomy): Bacteria > Bacteroidota > Bacteroidia > Bacteroidales > UBA3824 > UBA3824. The sequence goes on from JAFYDK010000131.1 coordinate 16,918, forward strand.
GAATTTAAAAAAAATATATAACCATGTGCGGATTTGTAGCAATTTTAAAAATCAATGACGGCGAAGCGGCTAAGATGCGTGAAAAGGCGTTGATAATGTCGTCGAAAATCAGACATCGCGGTCCGGATTGGAGCGGAGTTTATAGTAGCAAACGTTGTGTTTTGGCTCATGAGCGTCTGGCCATCGTCGATCCTCTTTCGGGCGGTCAGCCGCTCTATTCTCCCGACCATAAACAGGTTTTGGCTGTCAATGGCGAAATCTATAATCATCAACAGATTCGCGAAAGGCTCAAAGGTAAATACGAGTTTCAAACAGGAAGCGATTGCGAAGTGATTCTCGCTCTTTACAAGGAGAAAGGTGTTAATTTTCTTGAAGACCTCAACGGTATTTTTGCTTTTGTGCTTTACGATGAGGAAAACGATACTTTTCTTATTGCCCGCGACCATATTGGAATTATTCCTCTTTATATAGGTTATAACTTTGATGGAACTGTGTTTGTAGCAAGCGAACTCAAAGCTCTTGAAGGTTTTTGCGATAAATACGAACCTTTCTTGCCGGGACATTATTATCATAGTGCTGACGGTAAAATGCGCCGTTGGTGGAAACGTGATTGGATGGATTATAGTGCAGTTAAAGACAATAAATCAGACGTAAAAGAACTTGGTGATGCCCTTAAAGCTGCTGTAAAACGCCAACTTATGAGTGATGTACCTTACGGCGTGTTGCTTTCAGGAGGTTTGGATAGTTCGGTGATTTCGGCTATTGCTAATATGTATGCTCACAGACGTGTGGAAACTGACGACCAATCAGCCGCATGGTGGCCTCGCTTGCACTCTTTTGCAGTGGGCATCAAGGGGGCTCCTGACTTGGCTAAGGCTCGTATTATGGCAGAGCATCTCGGCACTGTTCACCACGAGGTAAATTATACCGTGCAGGAGGGTTTGGACGCTATTCGCGATGTTATCTATCATATTGAAACATACGATGTTACCACAGTACGTGCAAGCACTCCGATGTACCTTTTGGCAAGGGTAATAAAATCTATGGGCATAAAAATGGTGCTTAGCGGCGAAGGTGCCGACGAAATTTTTGGCGGTTACCTCTATTTCCATAAAGCCCCTGACGCAAAGGCTTTTCACGAAGAAACAGTCCGTAAACTCGGCAAACTTTATCTTTACGATTGTCTAAGAGCTAACAAATCGCTTGCGGCTTGGGGTGTGGAGGGGCGTGTGCCGTTTTTAGACAAGGAATTTCTTGACGTAGCAATGCGTCTTAACCCCAAAGACAAGATGTGTCCGGGTAATGAAATCGAAAAACGGGTTGTGCGTGAAGCGTTTACCGATATGCTGCCGGAGAGCATCGCTTGGCGTCAGAAAGAACAATTCAGTGACGGCGTGGGATATAGTTGGATTGACAGTCTGAAAGCCCTCACCGCTGAAGCCGTCAGCGATCGACAGATGGAAAATGCCGCTACTCGTTTCCCTATCAACACTCCGATGAACAAGGAAGAGTATTATTACCGTTCGATTTTCTCAGAACTTTTTCCGAGCAATTCTGCGGCAATGAGCGTACCGAGCGTACCGAGCGTAGCGTGCTCCACAGCCGAAGCTCTCGCCTGGGATGCCTCGTTCAAAGACCTCAACGACCCAAGCGGCAGAGCTGTGAAAGGGGTGCACGAAAATGCGTATTAAAAGGATTTTTATCAGATACCATTTGTTGTAGAGACGTTATTTTTATGACGTTTCTACACTATTAATGGTGAACGCAAAACATCTATTCGATTTGCAATTATATAAAAATCTCTCCGTATTTCTCTTATCTTCAGTAACAAAAACCCGTATTACTTATTCGTAAAAACTCGTATAAAATTTTATAAACGAATACTAACAATCGGTATTGCACAGCAAACGCTGCTGAGGTACATTTGCATTGTAAAAAAAATTGAAGTCAAAAACTTTTATAAATATTAATAATTATGAGCAAACTTAGATTTGACGTAGTACAGGACGCTTTCAAAAAGAAAGCCGTTGCAGTAGAGTCTCCCGATTCTCGTCCGTCGGAGTATTTCGGCGAGTTGGTTTTCAACCGCGAAAAGATGTACAAGTATCTCGATGTCAAGACATTCAATTCGCTCATCGACTGTATCGACAACGGTAAGCCGCTCGATCGCGAAACCGCTGACCATGTAGCATCTGGTATGAAGACTTGGGCTATTGAACACGGTGTAACACATATTACCCATTGGTTTCAGCCACTTACCGAAGGCACTGCCGAGAAACACGACTCCTTTATGGAATACGACAACAAAGGCGGTATGATTGAAAACTTCGATGGAAAATCACTTGTTCAGCAAGAGCCTGACGCTTCGTCGTTTCCTAACGGCGGTATCCGTGCTACTTTTGAGGCTCGTGGTTATACGGCTTGGGATCCTACTTCACCTGTGTTTATTCAGGATGATACACTTTGTATTCCCACAGTTTTTATTGCCTACACAGGCGAGGCTCTCGATTATAAAACTCCGCTCAAAAAAGCCCTTAAAGCCGTTAACGATGCTGCTTTGCCTATCTGTAAACTTTTTGATTCTAAGGTAAAGAAAGTTTATTCGTATCTTGGTTGGGAACAGGAGTATTTCCTTGTAGACGAAGACCTTTATGCCGCACGTCCCGATCTTATGCTTACAGGGCGTACTCTTATGGGTCATGCTTCGTCAAAAAATCAACAGTTGGACGACCACTATTTCGGTGCAATTCCTTCTCGTGTGGCTGCTTTTATGCGTGACATCGAAATCGCGGGCTACAAACTTGGCATTCCACTAAAAACTCGTCATAACGAGGTTGCTCCCAATCAGTTTGAACTTGCACCAATCTTCGGAGAAACCAACCTTTCAAACGACCAGAACCAATTGATAATGAACACGATGAACACTGTTGCACGTAAACACGGCTTTGTTGTTCTTTTGCACGAAAAACCTTTTGACGGCATCAATGGTTCAGGTAAGCACAATAATTGGAGTCTCGGTACTGACACCGGCACGCTTCTTTTGGCTCCGGGCAAGGATTCAAAAGGTAACCTTCAATTTGTAACTTTCTTTGTTAATGTTCTTGCTGCCGTTCAGAAATATAACGGTTTGCTCAAAGCATCTATTGCTTCAGCTACTAACGCACACCGTCTTGGTGCTAACGAGGCACCTCCAGCAATCGTTTCAGCATTTCTTGGCAAAACGATGACTGACGTTTTACATAAACTTCTTGAAGTTCCTTCAGATACACCAATCGAGATTGCCGGCAAAAAAGGTAAATCGGTAGGTTTGGTTGAAATTCCTGAAATTTTTGTTGATAACACCGACCGTAACCGTACATCACCGTTTGCTTTTACGGGTAATAGATTTGAATTCCGTGCTGTAGGTTCAAGTGCTAACTGTGCTAACGCTATGACTACCCTCAACGCTGCTGTTGCTGATCAACTTACCGCTTTCAAGAAAGATGTTGATAAGGAAATCGCTAAGGGTAAAGACGTTAATATTGCCATAATGGATACATTGAAACCTATTATTAAATCTATTATTGGTGTAATTTGTTTTGATGGAAACGGTTATTCTGACGAGTGGCAGAAAGAGGCAAAAAAACGTGGTCTTGACGTTGAAACTTGTGTTCCTCAGATGTTTAAGGCGTTTACGGAGAAAGAGAATATTGAAATGTTTACCCGTATGGGTATTTATAGCGAAAAGGAACTTGAGGCCCGCAATGAGGTTCGTTGGGAGATGTACACGAAGAAAGTTCAGATAGAGGCGCGTGTAATGGGACGTATGGCAATCAATCATATTATTCCTGCGGCATTGTCGTATCAGACCAAACTTTTGGACAATATTCAGAAAATCAAGGACATCTTCCCCGATAATTACCGCGAAATGGCTACGGTGGAAATAGACCTCGTGCAAAAAATTGCCGCTAAAATCACCGAAATCCGCGATAAGGTGAACTCGATGGTAGAAGCTCGCAAAAATGCTAATAAGATTACAGACGAATATCAGAAGGCTTTGGCATATTACAATATTGCAGAATCACTCTTTGCAATTCGCCGTCCGATTGATAAACTCGAAGAAATAGTTGATAACGATATGTGGCCTTTGCCCAAATACAGAGAGTTGCTGTTTATCAACTAATTAATAGAGAAAAATAATTGTATTGTTGTAGGGACGTTGTACACAACGTCTCTACGTTTTTTATATATCCTTCCGCCTCAGCCCCTCCACCTTCGACTTCAACGCGCGGAAGGTAACGTCTTCTTGTATTGCCATTGTTTTCATAATTGATGGTTTGTCGAAACCTTTGGAAACCAAAACTTTATAAAACGTTTGACGGGGATTGATGCCGGGGTATTCGTCGTCGATTTGGGCAAGGAGGCTGAGGTCGATGGTCTTGAAATATTCGAGAAATTTTTCATAATCCTTTTTGTTCCATTGACCTGAATTGCCGTTATGGACAAAAATACTGTCGTAGAGGATTTTGCCGTCGTGGTAAATCTCGGCGTAACGGGTTTCAATTTCGGTGATTTTGCGCTGCAAACGTTGAATTTCCTTGTCGTTTTCATCAGATTTTTCAAGAGTGTTGAGTTCGTCGATACGGTCGCGGGACTCTTTGAGTATCTGACGGTTAATAGATAATTCGCGCTCATAACGGCGTTTCTGAATCACCACCAAAAACACCATCGCCGCCACCAATATCACAAACGCAA
>JAFYDK010000132.1 GCA_017544805.1 Bacteroidales bacterium
CTTTAAACAATTCTCTTGAATCGCATGAGCGGTCGTAATAAGCATAAATCATTTTTGCCGCAACGGATTTTCCAAACCGACGCGGACGTGAAATGCACATAAAACGGCTTTCCTTGTCAATTTTCCCGTTTAACACGTTGATTAAACCAGATTTATCAACAAAATTGCTATCTCTAACACTTCTAAAATCCGAATTTCCGTAATCTAAAAATCTGCTCATGACGTTTCAATTTTGATTTTTCGCAAAGGTAGCAAAAAAAATCCGCTTTAGCAATTATTTTTTTGCTTTTCCACTCTTGATTTCATACTCCGAAACGAACCGTCTTCCAAGGTCATTATCTGCATAATTTCTTCTTTGGTTTTGCCAATATGACATAGAATTAGAAAAATTTTCTGACGATCGGAAAGCCTTATGTAATCAGTTTCAAAACTATAAACAAACATAAAATCAATGCTTTGATAATAGTCAATGAAATTTTTATAATCATCTTTTGACCAGCGACCGATTTTCTGTCCGTTAATTATCTGGTTATAAAGTTCTTTACCATGAACATATATATCCGAAAATTTCATTTCCAAGGCTCTTATTTTTTGCAGCAAAAACTTGATTTCCTCATTATTCCTGTCTGTGTTCGACTTTTGTAATTCGTTGATTCTTTGATTGTAATCATTGATTGTACGTTGTGCGTCGGAAATTTTGCGAGAGCGTTCCGAGAGTTTTAACTTCTGAAAAACTACCATCAAAAACAAAACAGCCAAAATTACTGACGAAATCAAGATTATCAGAAAAAATTTTCTATCAAATGCCGTTTTAAGTTTTAAATTTTTTAATTCGCCCTCAAAACGTGTTTGAACTGGCTTTATATCGTTGTCTTCTAAATAGTTGATTATAGAATCCTTTGCTGCAATCCGTTTCAGAGAATAGCCGTATGCCGCTTTGTAATCCTCTTTTTCAGCGAAAAACTCATGAAGCCAACGGTTTATTTTTTCTTCGTTTTCGCACCAATAATTACCGTTTGAGGATTTTTCAAAGTATTGTGTTGCTGTATTTACATCACCACGTTTGAGGTAAATTTTCCCCAATACAGAGTATGCTTGACGCAAAGTATCAAATTCCATAGACTTTTTGATGTATTTTTCTGCCGTGGAATCGTCCTCGTCGCAAACTAATTCTGCATATTCATAATAGAAAAATACGTCCGTCATATTTTTAATCGGTTCGTTTTCAATACATTTCACTGCCTTTTTTGCGTAATATTTTGCGCTGTCGAGGTTAAGCCGTCCGAGATCATATCCAAAACATTTCAAGTAATAATAATTGGCTCTGTTATTGTTTGTAACGGCGTATTTTTGCATTTTTTCGACCGCCTCGTCATAGAAATCGAAATTGTAAGAATTGATATTGCACAATGCCAACTGAAAGTAAATCAAAAACTTCAATTCGTCGCAGTCAGTATTTTCTGCGAGTTTTTCGGCGTTTCTGCCTTCTACTGCCGCCTTATCCCAATAACCGAAACGATACAGATAAGAACTTTTGCAGAGATGCGCCCATGCTGATTTTTCATCATCGCCTTCAAAAAAATTGATGTTCTTTTCAATATCAAGACTATCGTTGTAATTCCAGTCGTTTTCGTTGACACAAGCCACTTCGCGCACAATACGAAACAGCGCACTGTCGGCATCGGTAAGGCATGAAGTGTTTTTTGCAATAGTTTTTGCCGTGTCAAATTCGCCTTTTTTGACAAATTCATAGGCAGAAAGAAGGTCTTGGTTAGGTTGCGGATTATCACAGCATGCAGCCAAAAACACCGAAAATATTATTAAATGTTTTAAAATTTTCATCGGTCAATTTTTTGACCGCAAAGATACAGCAATTTTTTGTGTGTTGCAACATCGCAACATCGTTTTTGTTGTTGCAATATTGATTGCTGCATTATTGCAACATTATAATTTTTAGTGTTTTATATTTTTAACGATTGCAACGGCTATTGCAAGACAAAATTTGTCGCTATAATTTTGCGGCGTCATCAAAAATGACAACGTATTCTCTTTTTTATAAAATGGAGCGGTAAAATGCCGAAAGCCGTAAAAAGTAGGCAATTTTAGGTACTTAAATTTAAAGTTAACCGCAAAGTTGTCATGCGCAGACAATGGAGCATAGTAAAACAATTTTTAAAAATTAAAAGAAATGAAACGTAATTTTAAAAAGGTTGAAGATTTTAAGAATCTTCCAAAGCCAAATGTTGTTAACGATTTTTCTGCAGTTGAAGGTTTGGATATTTTAATGTCTAACGAGTTGAATAATGTAACCGGCGGAAAAGTAAAAGTTAACCCGGAAACGGGAAATGTATGCAATTGTATTTTTAAGGCGCAAGCTTAATTTTTCTATTAACGCAGTGCATTATGTTAGACTAATGCACTGCTTAAAAATAATGTAATATGCAAGTTACAATAAATAGTAGATACGCATTACGCAATGAAAAGAATTGCTCTTTTATAATTTTTGCAGGAGATGCTGGCGAGGTAAAGGACGAGAAAGTGCCTTTATTAAATCCAATACCACCGTTTCTTGGTTTTTTATTTTCGTATTGCAATAATGCCGATCTGTATGATGCTATTGCTAAAATTGAAACAGAACTGAAGATACCAGCTCATAAGGCTAATTGTTTTATACAAAGATGTTTAAATAATACTGAGCCGTTTATTTCAGAAATAAACGGTATTAAAATATGTATTCCGCCTTTATTCCTAATAAATTCAGGTTCTAATGCCAAAATAACAACTGAGACAGGTGCTGCATTTGATGATAAATTTAAAGTTCACCGACTTAATGTTCCTGCATATTTGAATATTATGATAACGTCTAAATGTAAGACCAATTGTATTTATTGTTATGCAGATAGAAGTCGTAAAGATGATATGCAACTTTCTGAAATACTGAATCTAATAGAACAGGCACATCAATATGGAGTTATAGGTGTGAATATTTCGGGCGGTGATATTCTTGCGTTTGAGGGTTGGAAAAACATTGTACAAAGAATGTGTGAATTCGGATATTTTCCATCTATATCTACAAAAATACCTATTGACGAAAGAGATATTCTTTTTCTTAAAGAGTTGAATATAAATAAAATTCAATTTTCTCTTGACTCAATTGATGCAGAAATAGAACGCAAAATTTTGAAAATTGACGGAGAAAACTATTTGAGTAAAGTGTTTCAAACTATTGCATTGTGTCAGAAACATAATCTAAAACTTGACATAAAAACTGTTGTAACTTGTTTTAACGATAATCCGCAAATTATTGAGACAATGTATAATTTTCTATCAAGATATGATTGTATAAATAGTTGGAATCTTATGCCCTCTTTTAAATCTGATTTTAAATCCGATTTTAAAGTTTATAAAACTAAAAGTGAAAACTTACTGAAAATTTACGAAAAAATTACAAACTTCACGCCTAATTTTATTATTTATACAGATAATTTAAAGAATAAATTATCAACGAGTTTTAAAAAATATAAAACAGTAACGGAATTTACTGATAAAAATAAATTGTGCAATGCTAACAATTATTCCTTAACGGTATTGTCGAATGGAATGGCTACGTTTTGTGAAATGCTTTATTATAATGAGTTTTTTTATATAGGAGACATAAAAAAACAAAGCATAAAAGATATTTGGAACGCAAAAAAATCGCTTATGTTTTATAACTTTGTGAACCCTGAATACAAAAACTCGGAAAGTGAATGCTACAAATGTGAGTCTTTAAAAAAATGTAAAAATTCAGAATCAAAAAGATTTTGCGTTGTTGATGTAATAAAGTCATACGGTAAAGACAAATGGGACTATCCTGACCCAAGATGCCCTAAAGCTCCCAAAACAGATTTAGAAATGATTATGTAAAATATATATATGATGAAAAAAATTTTAATTATAGTCGGAATTTTGTTGATAACAAATTCTTCGTATGCCGATAATTTTTATAGTTTTGACAAAGTAGAGAAAAAATTGTCGGTAAAAATAGAATCAAAAAAAACAAAAATAAAAATTCTACTTACTGATTCTAAAGGGAAAAAACATAAACAAAAAATATCTGCACCACCGAATTCTAATATTTCAATAGATTATAGTGGTTTGATACCCGGTGAATATACACTCTATATTTATTATGAACAAAATACACATCACAGCCGTTCTAACGAATGGCATTTTAAAATTTAGCAATTATGAAAAAAATTTTATTAACAATTTTAGTCGTATTTTTTAGCGTTACAACTTTTGCCCAGACGATTACGGGCGTAGTTTTTTCTGAAAATAATTCGCCCGTTTCTTTTGCAAATGCAGTTTTGATGGCGGCTGATTCGTCCTTCGTCAGCGGCACAATCACCGATGAAAACGGAAAATTTTCAATCGCGAAAAATCCGAAAGCCAAGTTTTTAACCGTTTCGTGTCTCGGTTATGAAACAAAAATTTTGAGTGTCAATGACACTTTTGAAAAAATCGTTCTCAAAGTCTCGGACACTGAATTAGAGGAAGTTACCGTTTCAGCCGGTCTGCCGAAGACAAGAATCAAGGACGGCGCAATGGTTACGGACGTTCAAAATACGCTGCTCACAAAAGTCGGCTCAACGGAGAGAATGTTGGGCAAAATTCCGGGCGTTATCAGAACAAATGACGGTTTTGAAGTTTTCGGTAAGGGTAAGCCCGAAATCTACATCAACGGCGTTAAAATGCGTGATAACAACGAGTTAGAAAGCATTTCGCCCGAAAACATCAAAAACGTGGAAGTCATCACGAATCCGGGTGCGCAGTACGATGCCGAGGTCAAAGCGGTTATCAGGATAACGACTTTGAAACCC
>JAFYDK010000133.1 GCA_017544805.1 Bacteroidales bacterium
ATCTACCCACGGCATTTATCGCTGCTAAGTTTTTGGCTATATAGAAAGTTGCGAATTTTCAGTGTGTCAAAAACATAGCGTAAATAAACGCCTTTTATATTTTTATACGCAAATGTAAAAAGTATTTTAGAAATGAACAAATTTTTTTACCAAAATCCACGGCGGTTTCATTAAAAAAAACACGGCAATTATTTAACCCCGTACATCACAGCGCATTAGCGCATGATGTGCGGGGTTAAATGAAAAAGCCATGTTAAAGTTTTCGTTTTACAAATTCTACTACTCTACCTTAACTATTTGCGAGGTAGAATTTGCCCTGAACTCGGGAGCGTACATACATTCTATTGTTGCGATACCGTTTGTTAGAGTACCTTTATGAACGACAGAAAGCGGATATTCAAACACGTATGTTCCGCGCTGCATAAATTCAATAAAGAACTCCTCTGCGGCGTCTTTTGTTGATTCGTAATAAAACAGACCGTCTTGATAGCGACCGCCTGAGAGTTTGTTAAGAGGCTCAAAAGCGGAAGAATGAACATCTTTTAGGAAGACGTATTCTAAATCGCGATCGGTCGTGATAACAAAACGAGCTTTGAGCCTATCGCCTTGATGAAGCGGAGTTTGTGGCGTTACAAGTATCGCAACGTCCTGACCTAAAGCATCTTTTTCGATTTTATAAATTTCCTTTTTCAGGGTAAGACCGTTTGCTGTGGCTTTAACGTTTTGATATTCTTCAAAGTATTGCAAATAACAAGCACCGTATGCGATGTGATTGTTAGGATTAACGACTTCGATTTGAGTAAGGTTAGAAGAAATTTCCTCTTTCGGATATGCTTTTTTAACGTAAGCCGAACCTTCAGAGGCAACTTCTGACAAAACTTCTCCACCGATTTTTATCGTACAAGGCTGCTCGCTGACAGAAAGTTTTTCGCCGTTCATAAGCAAAGCGTAAACTGCCTCTGTGGTAGCGCGTGAAGATTTCCAAGAGTTGGTCTGTTTGTTTTTTATAAGCCAAATTTTCAACTCTTCAACCTCATGAGAGAAACCGAACTCGGCAAAACTTTCGATTATCATTGCTTGAGTTTCAACCGGGGAATTGTACCAATGATAACCGTTGAGATTTTTGGAATAATACATTCCGAACTCTTCGGAGTTTTGAGCATTATTTTTGAAAGCATCAACAATTTCTTTTGCAACTTTTTCTTTTCCAAGACGTTTCAACGTTGTTGAAATCAATGCTTGAGCGTACAAAGAAAAATCAGTCCAATTATCAGCAAGCTTTGTCAAAAAGAAATCGTAAGCCTCTTGAGTTGATTTCGGAACTTTTTTATCAAGGAAGAAACTGCGTGCATAAAAATATTGAATATCATAATAACTCGGATGATATTTTTCGAGATCTTTTTTCGAGAGAATTTTTTTCAATTCCTTGTAATCTTTTTCCAAGGCTTTGTCGATAAAAGAAACGGCTTTTTCAGTCATTTTATTAATATCGCCTGAATTTTCTATTGCCCCGAGATGAATCAACCTGCCAAGACCGCAAAGAATTTCCTGCGTTACGAAAAGACTTTGTTTCATACCTTTGAACCAAGGCCAGCCGCCGTCAGAATATTGTCCCTCTGAAAGTTTCTTCAAGAAAACTTTATTTGTTTTATCAACTTCCTCAGAATTAAACAAATGCGCAATTTTTTTCATCTGTGCGCTTTCGTCTTTCGCATCCAAAAGCCAAGGCGTTTGAGAAAGCAAAATAGATTTCAATTCTTGATTTTTCTCTAATGCCGACTTAAAATCTTCCTCCGTTAATTGCGAATATGTTTTTTCAAA
>JAFYDK010000134.1 GCA_017544805.1 Bacteroidales bacterium
ATTTAATTTCTGAATTTTTCAAAAACTCCATCCATTCGTCCATCGCAGTTTTAACATTATCGTCGAAAGAATTAACACGAATCATGTAATATGTTGGCATGATAGCACCCGCATTATGATGCTCATATTTGAATTTTCGGGCTTTACCATTCAACTCATCTTGTTCCTTCTCAAAAAGCGTAAGTTCTTCTTTTTCAGTAATTAACAGCTCATCATTGCAGTGAACACCAACGAATTTTGTGTTACCGACATAAAGATAATCTTTCCCTTTTCCAAAATCGTAATAAACAATTGAAATAGAGTATACTTTTTTGATTTTGCCGTAATCATCGCCATCTTTCATTTGCTCGGTTATGGCTTTTGAGGTTCCGAAAAGTACACGCTCCATGTAATGAACGTAACGAGTCAATTGAATTTCAACGATAAAAATTTCACCGTCGGAGGATTTCGCTTTGATATCCACACGGTTGAATTTATCGTCTTCAAAAGTGTTATTACTCTCACTTTCAAGGATTTCGATGATTTTGCAATCGGGTTTACCGAGAAAAACCTCAATAAAACCTTCAAGCACACCGAAATTTGCTTTGTCTCGCAAAAGTTTTTTTATCGCCCAATCAAAACGGATGTAGTTAATTTTGTTCATAGCGCATGGAATTTTAATTGTTGCAAAAGTAGTGATTTTTTTTCAAAATAAATACCCAAAAAAGTAGTTAGCATAAAAAAATTTATCTTGTGTAATTATAAAAAAGATGTTAAATTTGTTGCGAAAATTTAAGAGTGCAAATGAAACTAATTTATAAATTGCAAAAAGTAAATAATACCTTACTGGGGGTAGAATTCCCTTTCCTGTAATTTTACGATATAATTTTGATCCCTTACGGAGTGGAGTATAATACTCTGTTTCGTAAGGAATTTTTTTTACAACTTAAAACATTGAAAATAAATTAAGCTCTAAAATATCCCGCTATGAATATAGATGCAAATATAGTAGAAATATATTAGATTGCTTATTTTATATCTTAATCTTTTTTTTACTTTTTATTTCAACCTCATTCCCCTCAACTTTATAATACCCTGATAATACCCTGAGCGTATTTTTATGACTGTTTCATTGCAAAATAAAAGGTAACGACAAGGTCTGATTTTTTTAATAATCCGAGTCTTGCAGTTACCTCGTTTTTTTATAATTAAAGTGTTTAATTCTTTTTCTTCAGTTCGTTCTTTAAATATTTTGCGGTATAACCGACACCCTTTTCAACAATTTCTTCTGGCGTTCCCTCGGCAATAATTTTACCGCCGCCTTTACCGCCTTCCGGTCCTAAATCTATAATATAATCCGCCGTTTTAATAACATCAAGATTATGTTCGATAATAACAACCGTATTGCCTTTATCAACAAGAGCATTCAAAACCCTCATCAAAACCCGAATATCTTCAAGATGAAGTCCCGTTGTAGGCTCGTCCAAAATATAAAGCGTTTTGCCCGTATCAGTCCGAGAAAGTTCCGAGGCAAGTTTTATACGCTGAGCCTCACCGCCAGAAAGCGTTGTCGCTGATTGTCCCAACGTTACGTAACCCATTCCGACGTTTTGTAAGGCTTGAAGCTTTTTCAAAATTTTCGGTTGATTCTGAAAAAATTCCGCCGCACGGTTTATCGTCATGTCAAGAATATCCGAAATAGATTTGCCTTTGTATTTTACCTCCAATGTTTCTCTGTTATAACGGCGTCCGTTACAAGCATCGCATTTAACATAAACGTCCGGCAAAAAGTTCATTTCAATAGTTTTAACGCCTGCACCTTGACACTGCTCGCATCTGCCGCCTTTCACGTTAAAAGAAAAACGTCCCGGCTTATAATTCATAATCTTTGACTGCGGCAATTCCGCATACAAAGCCCTTATATCGCCAAAAATGCCGGTATAAGTACAAGGATTACTTCTCGGTGTGCGACCTATCGGGTCTTGATTGACCTCAATTACTTTATCAATATTTTCAATGCCTTCTATCGAAGAATACTCTTTCGGCTCTTGCAACGAACGATAAAAATGTTTCGTTAAAATAGGTCTTAACGTTTCGTTTATTAACGTTGATTTTCCGCTACCAGAGACTCCGGTTATCAAAACCATTTTGCCCAAAGGAATTTTTAAATCAACGTTTTTCAAATTGTTACCTTTGCAACCCTTCAGCGTTAAAAACTCTCCGCTGCCTTTACGACGCTCCGGCGGCATTTCCACGTCCAAAGTTCCGTTTAAATATTTTGCCGTTAAAGTATCCGTTTTCAACAATTCTTTAGGCGTGCAAGAGGCTGAAAGATAACCGCCTAAACGTCCTGCGCCCGGTCCTATGTCAATAACATGATCAGCATTGAGAATCATATCTTTGTCATGTTCGACAACGATAATCGAATTGCCGTTATCCCTCAAAGCTTTCAACGATTTAATCAATCTGTCATTATCCCTTTGATGAAGACCGATTGAAGGCTCATCCAAAATATAAAGCACATTAACAAGTTTTGAACCTATCTGTGTGGCAAGTCTGATACGCTGAGCCTCACCGCCTGAAAGTGAAACCGAGGGACGGAAAAGACTCAAATACCCTAAACCAACATCAAACAAAAAGCCAATTCTCGTTCGGATTTCTTTTAAAATCTCTGTCGAAATTTTCTTTTGCTTTTCTGACAATTTGTCTTCTACGGTATCCAAAAATACTTTCAAATCCTCAATGTCCATCATTGACAAATCGGCAATTGTCTTTCCAGCTATTTTAAAACTCAAGGCCTCTTTGTTAAGACGTTTGCCCTCACATTCGTGGCAAACAGCCTCTGAAGAATATTTCAAAACCAATTCCGCTAAATCCTCATCTTCGGCAGCATTAACAAGATATTTCAAAATGCCGTCGTATGTGGTTTGAGGATTGCCGTATTTTGCCATCCATGACATCTCCAATGGCTCTGCCGTACCGTTCAAAACCATATCCAACTGCTCTTGAGTAAGTTTGTTTATCGGATCGTTAAGAGAAAAACCTTCCCTTTGAGCAAGAGCCTCCAACTGACGGAAAACAAAATTATCTGTCTGTTTTCCAAGCGGTGCAATTCCGCCCCTGGCTATTGAAATTTCAGGATCGGGAATAACTTTTGAAACGTCTATTTTATTAACAACTCCCAAACCCTTGCAACACGGACAAAAACCAGCAGGCGAATTGTACGAAAAATTCACCGGCGCGGGCTCTCTGTACGAAATCCCCGTCGTAGGACACATTAAAAGCTTACTGTAATAACGTGCATCATTGGAGTCAGGGTCTAAAAGCATTATAATATTTTTCCCGAGTTGAAGAGCGGTTTTAACAGATTGTTTCATTCTCTCCAATCCGCCGGAATTAGCCTCCGCATCTTGAGGCACAACAAGTTTATCCACAACGATTTCAATATTGTGGACTTTGTAACGGTCGGTTTTCATATTGACGATAATGTCTTTGACAACGCCGTCAACTCTTACCTGAAGATAACCCTTTCTGCGGATTTGTTCAAAAAGTTCGCGGTAATGACCTTTTCTGCCCTTGATAACGGGAGCAAGAATAAAAACTTTTTTGCCGCCGTAATGGTTTGTAATTAGTTTACAGATTTGTTCCTCAGTGTATTTAACCATTTTTTCGCCGGTATTATAACTGAAGGCTTCACCCGCACGGGCAAACCAAACACGCAAAAAGTCATAAATTTCGGTAATAGTTCCAACCGAAGAACGCGGATTTTTGTTAGTACTTTTTTGTTCGATACTGATAACGGGACTAAGTCCGGTGATTTTATCGACATCGGGTCTTTCTAATGAACCGAGAAACTGTCTTGCGTATGCGTTAAAAGTTTCGATATAACGACGGCTGCCTTCGGCGAAAATCGTATCGAAAGCGAGAGAACTTTTGCCGCTGCCGCTAAGACCGGTTACGACGGTCAGAGAATTTCTGGGAATCGTAACATCAATATTTTTAAGGTTATGAACCCTTGTACCATAGACGTGAATATTATCAAGGTCTAAACTTTCTTCTTCAAATCCTTTATTTTCAGGCATGATTATCAATACTCTAAATTTGGGCAAAAATAGGGATTTTTATTGAAGTATGCAAAATATAATTTGTCAATAACTCATAAAAAAAATGGATTAAAGCAAAATATATTTTCTTTTAAAATTTGCCTTAACCCATTTTTTGCACTAATAAAAGATATTATTTCATATAAAAATGTGAAATTTTCAAATCTCTATCCCTCGAACTTGAACCTACATAAACTAAGAAATTGCCGGGTTCAAAAAATTTCTCAAGGTTTTGGTCATAAAACACAAGGTCATCTCTTGTGATATTAAACTCTATATTTTTGACCTCTCCAGCTTTAAGATAAACTTTTTGAAAAGCTTTCAATTCTTTTACGGGGCGGACAACGCTCGCAAATTCGTCCCTGATATAAAGTTGAACGACCTCTGCACCGTCCCTTTCTCCGATATTTTTAACGGTGGTTTTTATTTTTACCGTTTTGCTTTGCGAGATAGTATCTTTGTCGATTTTCGGAGCTGTAATTTCAAATTTTGTATAACTCAAACCAAATCCGAAAGGATAAACGGCATGATTTGTAGGCGGTTCCCAAGAATTTTCCACATAATGATAAACGTTTTTAGCTGTATCCAAAATATATGGGAAAATAGTATCGCCTCTATCTTCAAAGACATAACTTCTGAAACGATTTGGTTTCATGTTGTAATAACAAGGCAGCGAACCCGCTGAAGATGGCATCGAAACGGAAAGTTTTCCTTCAAAATTATAACGACCGAAAAGCACGTCCGAAACCGCATTACCACATTCTTGACCAAGATAAAAACACTGAACCAAAGAATTAGAATTATCTCTTGCAGGGCGCAAATTAAGCGGACGTCCGCCGAAAATCAAAGTTACAATAGGTTTGCCCGTTTCCTTAAGTTTTTGATTCAAAAGGTTTTGATAGCCTAACAATTCCAAATCATCACGGTCGCCACGGTGATTTTCACCCCAAGCCTCACGCGAATACGAAACGTTTTCGCCCATACACAATACGATTACATCAGAAGTTTTAGCAAGTGCAACCGCCTGATTGATAAGCTTTAAGGCTTCTTGTTGAGAAATAAGTTCCTGATTATCGTTTTGCCAAAAAGCAATCGGTGAATTTGACAGACGGCAACCTTCGGCGTATTCAACTTTTATGTTTTTATTTTCGGCAAATTTTTTAATACCGTCCAAAACCGTAACTCCCGGATAGACAGGCTCAGCCGTATAACCACCGTAATCCAATGTATTAGCATTAGGACCGATAACAGCGATTTTTTTGATTTTTGTACTATCCAAAGGCAAAACTCCGTCATTTTTTAAGAGAACCATGGTTTTTCTTGCCGCTTCTCTTGCTAAAGCCTTGTGTTGAGAATTGTTAGTAACGCTATTCATATATGCGATGTCGGTTTTGGGATCGTTTTCAAAAAGTCCTAAACGCCATTTCAAAATCAAAAGATTTTCAAGGGCATGATTTATAACCTGCTCTGAAAGTTTACCGCTCAAAACCGCCTCTTCCAACAACTGAAACGTTCCTTCCCTACCGATAATGTCAATGTCAATACCGCGTTTTATTGCCATTATAGCCGCCTCTTGATAAGAAGATGCGATATGATTGACATCATACATTCTATCAACGGCATTTTGATCGGAAACCACCAAACCGTTAAAACCAAATTGTTTTCTTAAAACATCTTGCAAAAGCCATTTGTTAATCGTTACCGGCAATTCGCAAACATCATTGTAAGCCGGCATTACGCAAGCAACACCCGCTTTAACACACATTTCAAAAGGCAAGGAATGATTGTTCATCAAATCGTTAGCCGAGCCGGTATAAGCAGCAACATTACGACCGCCTTCCACCTGACCGTGTCCCATGTAATGTTTCAGCGTTGCAGCCATTTCCAATTTTCCGTTCTCGCCCGCTGACTGAAAAGCTTCAACGGCAGTGCGTCCGTAAATACCGCAAAGCAAGGGGTCTTCGGAATACATCTCCTCAATACGTCCGAATCTCGGCTCACGCGCTAAATCCAAAATCGGTGAAAACAACATATTAATACCTCTTGCCTTTGCCTCTTGAGCCGTCGCTTGATAAACTTTTCTCAAAAGTGTAGTATCAAAACTGCAACCCAAAGAAATAGCTTGAGGAAAAACCGTCGTACCCATACTCATAAGACCGTGCAAACCCTCGCCGATAAAAATCATCGGAATAGGATTTTTCAACGTGCTGTTATATTCTTTCAGAGAATTAACGGTACGGCAGTATTTTTCACCGGGAGTGTTGCCGAAATCAATATTCATAAGACCCATTCCGTATGGATAATATTTCTTCAGAGTATCGAAATTCAAATTACCCAAAGAATCAGAAGCGTCTTTTATAACATAAATACTTCCCGACTGCAATTGTGCAAGTTTTTCTTTCAGGGATAAACGGGAAATAATTTCACGAGCATTTGCAGCGGCCTGCTCCCTATAACCGCAGTTAGGAGCCGAAGAAAACTCCGATGCCTTGTTTTTCGTACAGCCTGAAAAACTCAAAGTCAAGGCTGCAATGCCTAAAGAGGCCAATAATAATTTTCTCATGTTGTAATTGGTAGTTATATCTAATTTTATATATTCAATTCCTTATCAATAAGTTTCGTAACCTTGTACAAATCCTCCTGAGTGTTAAAAAAATTCAACTCGTCAATATCAACGGTTAAAATTTTACCACTGGTATAGGACTTTGACCAAGCATCATATTTTTCGTTCAGTTTGTTAAGATAATCGGGCGAAATACTAAGTTCGTATTGCCGTCCCCTTTTTTTAATTTGTTTCAACAAGGTCGGAACGCCGGCTTTGAGATAAATCAGCAAATCAGGCGGCTCCAAAAGCGAAGTCGTAAATTCAAAAATATCAAGATAATTTTTGAAATCCCTTTCGCTCATAAGATTCATCTCGTAAAGATTCTCTGCAAAAATATACGCATCCTCGTAAATAGTCCTGTCCTGAACTATATCTTTACCAGAATTTTTAATGTCCAATATCTTTCTTAACCTGCCGTGCAAAAAATACACCTGCAAATTAAACGCCCAACGGGGCATATCGTCATAAAAATCATTAAGATACGGATTTTCAGAGGCATCCTCGTAATTAGGAGTCCAACCATAATGTTTTGCCAAATTATCGGTAAGGGTCGTTTTGCCCGAACCTATGTTTCCTGCTATTGCAATGTGCATATTCATTAATTTTTAGAGTTCCCAAAAATAACAAAAAAATTATTGCGCAGAAATATAATTGAAAAAAAAATAGTTTTATAATTTTGCAGCAAAATTAATTCCGTAAAAAAAAATGGATAAAAACGTAATTATATCGCCCTCTATTCTCTCTTGCGACCATGCAAACATAGAATCGGAGGCTAAAAAAATTAATCTAAGCCCTGCTGATTGGGTTCATATTGATGTTATGGACGGTGTTTTTGTTCCAAACATTACTTTCGGATTGCCAATCGTAAAAGCATTTAAGAAACATTCCTTAAAAATGCTTGATGTACACCTTATGATAGTAAAACCCGAAAATTTTGCAGAAGAATTTATAAAATCGGGTGCGGGAATCTTAACATTTCATTACGAGGCCTGCACACACGCACACCGCCTTATAAGTCAAATAAAAAATTCCGGCTGCAAATGCGGTATCGCATTAAATCCTTCAACACCGGTTTCAATGTTGGAAGAGATAATTTCAGATGTTGATATGGTATTGATAATGACAGTAAATCCGGGATTCGGAGGTCAAAAATTCATCGAAAATTCTTATTCAAAAATTTCCCGCTGCAAAGAGCTCATCCAAAAAAACAATTCCAAAGCATTAATCCAAGTAGACGGCGGTGTTGATAATACAAATGCTAAAAAACTTATTGAGGCAGGTGTAGATGTCCTTGTTTCAGGAAGTTATCTTTTCAATGCCGAAGATTTCAACAAAAACGTAGAACTTTTGAAATATTGCAAATAAAAACAAAAAAACGGGATTTTGCTTTCCCGTTTTTTTGCTTATTCCCTAATTAAAAACCGTAAAGCGAATTTATCGTATCATACATCCGCTTAATAAGTTTTTCGATTTTGTACTGAATAGAATCGTTATCTTTTTGTTTAACAAATTCGTCTTTGAAACTGTCAAAAGGACTGCCGAAAAACGAAGTTTTAAAACTATAATTGTTAATATCCTCTTCATCGGGGCGGAAAAGTTTTTTGTTGAATTCAAACTTTTTGACCTCCTTGGAATTTGTTAAACCGAAAAGTTCGGCGTTAAACAAAAAGTTTCCTTGCCCTGAAGCCGACCTATGAAGCTGACGCAACCAACCGTCAATAATCTGTCCCTGAGCATTATATGAGAAATGAAACATTTCAAAATATTTTTTCAGAGCCGCAGCCTCTTGAGTTTCAATATCTTCGTAGCCCGAAATATTGCTTTTTTTGAGCTGACCGTTTTGAGCTGCCGAAACAAAATCCGTATTCTCAGGATAAACCAAAAAAGAAAGAGCCGTCAAAGCTGCAAACTTTTTAGCAAACTCCTGAACTTTTTCTGGCGGCATAAAATCCTTAAAATCAATTCTTCCGTTTTCGTTAACGGTACGGTAATAATATTGAACCTCTTTTTTCTCGTTTTTAATAGAATCAATTTCCTCTTTCGGTGTGTTGAAAAAATCGTAGGCGGCAAAGGCTGCAATCAATTCGATATAATGCGAATCGTTTTTTTGCAAAGCACCGCCCGTAACGGTTTCGTTTGTGTTTTGAGGAGTTTCAAAATTATTATCCGGCGTGCCGAGCATATAAAACTTTGAAAACGTATCTTTTACAGTAAAATCCTCATTATAAAACATCATCGCAACCTGTGAATTAAGAGCGAAATTTTTGCTCGTTGCAACGATTTTTTGCTTTGAACGGAAACTCTCGTCAGGAGCAGCAAATTTGAAATAAGCACTCAAAAGCGTTGCGCCGAAAGTAGCTTTGTTGAGTTTTTTGCCCGGATTAAGAATTTCAATGGCTTGAGAAAACGCTTTCGGAATAATCGGAATACTTGAGGCCCCTGTCCCACCGAAAACCGAACCCATTATAAAAACTCTCGTATCAGAACTTTCGCTACTGTCGTAAATCTCTTGAATAAAATTGCTTAATTTTCCGTGTGGATTATTTTTAACTTCCTCAATTATAGAATGATACATTAAAAGCGAACCCAAATGAGTTTGAGCTCTGTAACCATGTTTTAAGTCAAATTCCCTAACTTGAGGAGTCAAAAGTATCTCTGCTAACGCTTTTTTGTCGCCCTCGGCGTATGAAAATTTTGACAAAGCTTCAAAACTGCCGTTTTTTGTTATATCCGAATAATCGGGCGTAAAGGTAAAAAGGTTGATTTTCGCACTGAAAAGCGTATCATGCAACGGATAATGCGTTTTGTTATAACCCTTTATTTTAAGATAACAATCCTCAACAAGGGTTTTAAGCCTTGAAAAATTACCGTTTTCGAGGTCGGTATCAAGTGCAAGAATATTAATCTGACAATCATCGTACATACCCATAGCACAAGAATGAACGAATGCTTCAAGACATCTCATACCCGTCCCGCCAATACCGATTAAAAATAATGTGCGTTTCATATTTTTTTTATGCAAAGTAATTTATGTCGCAAATATAAACGTTTTTTTGAAAAAAAATCCGTATTCAAAGCAAAATTATATTTTTTTTTCAGAGTTTTTGCCCACTGATTTTTTTAAATTTTCAACGTATTGCGAAGGCGAAATATTAAACTGCTTGGTAAAAGCGGTCGAAAAATAACTCTGCGAACCGAATCCAACCATATCCGCAACCTCGGCTATCGTAACATCTTTTTGTGAAAGTATTTCAGCTGCTTGTTTTAGGCGGATAATCCTGATAAATTCGTTAGGATTTTGTCCCGTAAGACTTTTAAGTTTCCGCTGAAGATGCCCTCTTGAAAGTCCGACCTCTTCTGACAAAGTTTCAACCGACAACTGAGAATCTGAAATTCGTTTTTTTATAACCGTTGTAACCTTTCTAAGCAAATCTCTGTCAGGCACACTGACGGCAGTCTGTTCGGCATTAAAGCCCGCATCCTTTGAAAACTTTTCCTTTAAAGTCTTTCTTAACTCCAAAAGTTTTTGGATTCTTACCAAAAGATGTTTAGGATTGAAAGGTTTCGGAATATAACTATCAGCACCCGTTTCAAGACCTTCAATACGCTGTTCTTCAGTACCTTTGGCGGTTAACATTATAACGGGAATATGACAAGTTTCGACATCATTTTTTACAATCCTCGTAAACTCTATTCCGTCCATCTCGGGCATCATTATATCGGTAATAATCAAATCCGGCAAAATCTCTTTTGTTAAATTCAAGCCCGTTTTTCCGTTTTCAGCCGTTTTTACATCATAAAGTTTGCTCAACTCAGAAGCCAAATAATCACGGATTTCAGGATTATCCTCTACTATTAAAAGCGTGGATTTTACTCCGCCCTCTTTTGAGAAACTTTCCTGCTGAGCATTATCATAAAAAGATTCGGGTTTAATATGTCCGTAATTCTCCTTAGACAATGCCTCTGAAGCAAATTCTGCTCCGTCAGAAAGCATAACTGTAAAGGCCGTACCCTCACCCTGACGGCTTGAAACCGAAATTATGCCGTGGTGCATTTCCACAAAACGTTTTGCAAGCCACAAACCTATACCCGTGCCTTGTTGCATTTGCGAACTGCCGGCTTGAAAAAACCAGTCAAAAATTTTATTAGTATTCTCCGGTGCAATACCGCAACCATTGTCCTCAACGATAATGAGAATATTATCATCAGATTTTTTTAGCGTGATGGAAATTTTACCGCCATTAGGTGTAAATTTGAAAGAATTAGACAAAAGATTGTACATCACTTTGTCAATTTGGTCACGGTCAAAATATGCATAAAAATCTTTGAGGGAACTATTAAAAGTAAATTCCGTATCTTTTTTCTGCGCCAACTGACAGAAATTCTCGTAAACCTCTTTCACAAAAGCCACTAAATCTCCTTTTTGCGGATTAAAATCCATTTTCCCGTTGTCAATCTTGCGCAAATCCATAATCTTATTGACCATTTGCATCAAACGAAGCGCATTACGATGCATCAAATTCAAATTCTTGTGAGTTTGTTCGTCATAACGCTTGTCTTCAATCATATTTTCCAACGGACTGATAATAAGCGTCAAAGGCGTTCTAAACTCGTGTGAAACATTCGTAAAAAGTTGCAAACGGGCTTTATTGAGTTCGATGTCGTTTTGCTGTTTCAAAAGATTGAGTTTTATCTCATTTTTCTCGTGTTCGTAACGGCGGTATCTGTTCCAAATGAAAACCACAACCGTCAATATTGAAAGAAAATACAAAAATTTCATCCACGGACGTTTCCAAAACGGTGCTAAAATAGTAATTCTCAAGGTTACGGGCTTGCTCCAATTTTTGGAATCGGCAGAGGCTTTCACCTGAAAACTATAAACTCCTGCGTCCAAATTCGTATACGTTGATGAATTTTGACGATAATCGTGATATTCCCAATTGTCATTAAAACCTGTCATACGGCAAGCATAAACAATTCTTTCGGGTCTGATATATTCCACAGCCCCAAATTTTATCGTAAAACTGCTGAAATCCGATTTCAAAACCAAATTATCACATTCAGTAACGGATTTTTCCAAAATGCCCGTTTCGTCGCCCGGCTTAACAATTTTATTAAAAACCAACAAATCTTTTATTAATACTTTCGGAACCTCATAAACGGTTTTTATATCTTTCGGGTCAAACTCCGTAACACCCTCCGTTGAACCGAAAAAAATCCTGCCGTCAAGAGTTTTACAAAACGAATTGTGCAAAAACTCATCAGAAAACAAACCATCGTCAGTGCTGAAATTTTCAAAAGACATTTCCTGATAATTGAATTTACAAATGCCCTTGCCGGTAGAAATCCAAAGATTGCCGAAATAATCCTCTTCAATTGCGTTAATCACATTGTTAGGTAAACCATCTTTAACAGAAAAAACCTTACTACTGCCGTCCGAGGTATTCAAAAGTTTCAAACCGTCGGAAGTTCCAGCCCAAAAATTCTGATGCGAATCCTCCAACATACAGTTATAAGAATCGTTGCCCCCGCAAGAGATAAAATTTTTGAACTCGTATTTCACGGGGTCCATTCTTGATAGTCCCCAATAAGTTCCTATCCAAAGATAACCGTGACAGTCTATGTACATTGAGGTTATATGATTATCAACCAAGGATTTATCAGGATTTCTCAAATCCTTTTTAAAAACCTTAAAAGTGCCTTTTTCCTTATCCAGCAAATTAAGACCGCCGCCGTTGGTGCCAACCCAAAAATTCCCCAAACGATCTTCGATTATTGATGTTACATCGTTATGACTCAAAGATTCAATATCGTTTTCTTTATGAACATAACCCGTAAAAATATTTTTATCACGATGAAACTCTTGAAGACCTTCCAAATATGTACCTAACCAAACACGATTGTCATGATCTCTGTAAATACAACGTATAACATTAGTTTTCAAACCGTTAGAACCGGCTTTAAAATTTTTAAACTCATTTGTCAAAAGATTCCAAATATCCAGTCCGCCGCCGTCAGTACCTATTAAAATAATATTATCACCGCCCGGACAAAGCGATAAAACAGGCTTTTGCGAAATTCCGGATTTGGGTTTTCCTTCAGCATAACCCGCTCCCGAAAACAAAGGTTTGGGTTTCAACAAATTAATACCGCCCTGAAAAACTCCTAACCACAAATTATTGTCTTTGTCAGGAAAAACCACGTGAATATTATCGCCGATTAATCCCACTCCCGTACCATTCGCCTTACAATAACGGTAAAATTTATCCTCCGAAAAATCATAATAATAAAGCCCGGAACTCTCCGTGCCTATCCATAGATTATGACGCGCACTCTCAGCAATAGAAAAAACATTTTTACACTCATCATAAACTTTAAAAGTCTTAGTTTCAGGATCATAAATTGTTAACCCCGAATCATAAGAACCGATAATAACTTTGTTGTCAGAAGTGCATAAAATTTTATTAACAATATTGCCGGGAATTTTGCCTGAAGATTTGTTGATATTGGTAAAAGTTAATTCTTTCGTATCAAAAATAGAAATGCCATTGTCTTCGCTGCCAATCCAAATACAGCCGTTTTTGTCAAGAGACATCGTTATAATGCCGTCAGAACACAAAGAATTAGGATTTGAATCATTGTGACGGTAATATTTTACGGCATCGGTTTTAGGATTAATCACTGCTAAACCACCGCCTGAAAGTCCTATCCAAATATTTCCGTCGTCGGTTTCCAAAATACTTTTCACAGGAAAACTATTAACGGTATTTGATTGCGGGGGAAGCTCTTTTGTTACAAAACTCTCAGTCTTATAATCATAATAACAAAGTCCCGAAAAGGTTCCGAACCATATTCTTCCACTTCTATCCGAATAAATTGCACATACGGTACTATTGTTTATGGTCTTGTTATCATCGGAAAAATGATAAAACCTTTCAATATTTTGACCGTCATAACGGTTCAGACCATCATTTGTGCCTATCCAAATATAACCTTTAGAATCTTGACAAATAGCATTGACATGACTATTAGATAATCCGTGTTCCATAGTAAAAGACCCGAACGGCAAACTCTCCGGCTTTTGAAACCGAAAGTCAGCCTTCTGCGCTTTAACTCCTACGGATACTAAAACAAATGCAAGAAAAAACTCGAACTTAAAAAAAATCATTTAACGTTAAATATTATTTGCTGTCCTTCTTAAAAATCAGTTTCAAAGTAAATAAATCTTTTTTTAATAAAAAAATTTTAATTCATTTTTCGCCCGAAAATGTACTTATTTTTTTAAGTTTTTAAAGTGTTAATTTAACAATTTATTAAAACCAAATTATTTTTGTAAATACTTATTAATCATAATATTACAATCTAAATATTACAAATTTGAACAAAATATGTTACAAAATTTAATAAAAAAAATGCACAATCCGTACAAATATTAAAAAAAAAGCTACATATTTTAATGCTTTCAAAAAAAAAGGATTGCTACCTTAGCAACGTTAAAATTATGCATGAAGAAATAAAGTTATTTCGTAGTTCGCATCCTTTAAGTTTAAGGTTATTTTTCATTTTTTTTAATTACACTATATTTTTAAGTTCAATTACACTAATTATAAAAAAGAAAATAAAAATTACTAAAACAATTTTAGCGCTAAGAACAGACTAAAAACAAACTCATTAAACTCAAAAAATTTTATTAATAACAAAATTACTTAAAAAAAAATGACCAATTTTTCTCAAAGACTTACACTGCTAAAAGAGAACCACGAGGCTCTTTTAACCCGTAAGAACGAAAAGGAAGAAATTTCAAACGGAATTTATACACGTTATAAATATCCAGTTTTGACAGCAGAACACGCTCCTTTAAAGTGGCGTTATGACCTTAATGAAAAGACAAATCCTTTTTTGATGGAAAGGATTATGATTAACGCTGCTTTCAACGCCGGAGCAATAAAATTTAACGGAAAATACATCGTCGTAGCAAGGGTTGAAGGCGCAGACAGAAAATCATTTTTTGCCGTTGCCGAAAGTCCAAACGGTGTGGATAATTTTAGGTTTTGGGACTATCCGGTTGTAATTCCGCAACTTGAAGAACCCGATACCAACGTTTACGATATGCGTTTGACCGCACACGAGGACGGATATATTTACGGAATTTTCTGCACCGAAAGAAAAGACAAAAATGCTCCCGAAGGTGATACAGTTATGGCAGTTGCTAATGCAGGAATTGTCAGAACCAAAGATTTAAAAACTTGGGAAAGACTTGACGATTTGAAATCGTATTCAGGACAACAGCGCAACGTTGTACTCCATCCCGAATTTATTAACGGCAAATACGCTTTCTACACACGCCCTCAAGACGGTTTCATTGACGTCGGAGGCGGCGGCGGAATCGGCTTCGGACTCTCTGATACAATGGAACACGCCGAAGTCAAAGAGGAAAAAATCATTGACAACAAAATTTACCACACTATTAAAGAAGTGAAAAACGGTATGGGTCCTCAGCCGATTAAAACTTCAGAAGGTTGGCTTTGTCTGGCTCACGGCGTAAGAAACACGGCTGCGGGTTTAAGATACGTTCTTTATATGTTTATGACAGCTTTGGACGACCCGTCAAAAGTGATTTATTCGCCCGGCGGATATTTCTTAGCTCCCAAACGCAGCGAAAGAATAGGCGATGTTTCAAACGTGGTTTTCTCTAACGGGTGGATTAAAGATGATGACGGCAGAATTTTGATTTATTATGCTGCCTCAGATACACGACTTCACGTTGCTGAAACTTCTGTTGCACAATTAGTAGATTATTGCAAAAACACTCCTGAAGATAATTTCAGAAGCGATTTGTCTGTAAAAACTATAATAGAACTCATTGAAAAGAATAAAAATTACTAAAACATATTCGTTTAACTAATTTTTTTTCAATAGCACATAGTAAAGTAATCTTATTATTACCGGAACAAAATTCATTATGACAAAATAAAAATCCTTGTTCCGTAGAAACCTAATATTCTACTGAATAAAAAAACAAAACACCTCTGACAGAAAATTCTGGCAGGGGTGTTTTTTATTTTTTTAAAAAGTTTGGACTAATTAGGATATATTGTTACCTTTGCGGCGATAAAAAAAATACCGAAAAACATCATGGAAAATTTCATAACGATAAACGATATAAAAATAAATTACAAAACCACAGGCGAGGGGCAAGACGTGCTATTGCTTCACGGCTGGGGCTGTTCGTTAGAAATTTGGAAAACACTCCAAAATCAGTTAGAAAAAAAGTTTAAAGTTACCTCAATAGATTTTCCGGGTTTCGGCAAAAGCGACGAACCCAAAGAAGTCTGGGGCGTGGAAGAATATACCCGCTGCACCGAACAACTTATTGAAAAGCTCGGACTAAAAAATCCCGTTTTAATCGGACATTCTTTCGGAGGAAGAGTTTCAATTCTGCTTTCCTCAAGAAATGAATATGTTAAAAAAGTAGTTTTAACCGATTCAGCAGGCGTTAAACCGCAAAATACCAAAATTTCAGTCAGCAGAATTTTTTCTAAAATGAAAAAAATCTCTACCAAAATCGTCGGTGAAAAAATTACGGAAAAGATAGTTCGACCGTTTGCAAACACTTTAGCATCAGAAGATTATAAAAACGCAAGCGGCATTATGAAAGAAATTCTAAAAAAAGTGATAGACGAAGACCTTCAAGCTGAAATGCCGAAAATCAAGGCTTCAACTCTACTGATTTGGGGCGAAAAAGATACGGCAACACCCCTCAGCGATGCCCGCATAATGGAAAAACTGATTCCAGATGCCGGAGTGGTTGTTTTCCCAAATTGTACGCATTATAGTTTTTTGGAAAACCCGAATTATTATTTCACAATAGTTGATAATTTTTTAAGCAATTAACAATATGGTTTTGGTCATTGTAACATTCATTTTTATAATAATTTACGCCGCTTTGAAGTTCAAAGTGGAACTGCATAAATTTCAACAAAACTCTTACCGAAACGAAAGGTTTCTAAAATATTTGAAAGGTTCGGATTTGTTCTCAAAAATCCGTATCGCTGAATTTTTAAGTCTTTTAATCGGTATTGTCGGAATTTTCTTCGGTGAAAATTTTTTGTTTTTTTTAACGCCGTTTGTGTTAATTTTACTTTACTACGTTTATTACAATAAAACCTATAAACCGAAAGTAAAATTCAACTTTACGGCAAGGGCAAAACGCCTGTATTTCACAACATTCGGTTTGTTTTTCGTTATCGGAGAATTAGGCTTTTTGCTCTCGAAAAGCGAAAACGTTGCACTTTTGACGACTCTTAGTTTCACCGTTTTTAGTTTTTTGATGTTAATGCTCTCAAATATCGTTTTAAAACCCGTTGAAAAACATATCAACAATTGGTATATAAACGATGCTAAACGTATTTTAGCAGAACAAAAAGACTTGATAATAGTCGGAATAACAGGAAGTTACGGCAAAACTTCTACGAAACATTTTCTTGAAAAAATCCTTAGCGAAAAATATAACGTTTTGATGACACCGGGGTCTTTTAATACGACAATGGGGGTTGTCCGTACGATACGCGAATATTTAAAGCCTACACATCAGGTTTTTATTTGTGAAATGGGTGCAAAACAAATCAACGACATCAAGGAGATTTGTGAAATTGTTAATCCCAAAATAGGAATTTTGACTTCGGTAGCAGAGCAGCATTTGGATACTTTCAAAACGCTTGAAAACGTCCGCAAAACCAAATTTGAGCTTATAGATTCCCTGCCTCAGGACGGTCTTGCAATTCTTAACGGCGATTATGAAATTATCAAAAACACCAAGAAAACCAAACCAAGCGAATATTTTTCGGTGGATAATTCTTCATGCGATTATTCAGCAAAAAATATAAAATTTTCGCCGCAAGGTACTGAATTTGAATTATATCACTTCGACGAAAAGGTCGCCGAACTTTCAACACCGCTGCTGGGCACTTATAATATTTCAAATATTATTTCTGCTATTGTCTGTGCCGTAAAACTCGGACTCTCGTGGCAACAAATTAAATTCGGTGTTCACAAACTTCAAGCCGTGGAACACAGAATGGAAATTAAACCCGGTCCTAACGGCGTTGTAATTATCGACGATGCGTTTAATTCCAATCCCAAAGGCGCAAAAATGGCCTTGGAAATACTTTCGCAATTCACGGATTGCAAAAAAATAATCATCACTCCGGGCATCATAGAACTTGCTGACAGAGAGGATTTTTATAATTTAGAACTCGGCAAACAGATTGCTAAATCCGCCGACATTGCAATCCTCGTGGGTAAAGAACAAACCAAAGCAATTTACGAGGGATTGAAATCAGAAAATTATCCTGAGCAACAAATTTATATCGCTCAAGGTCTGAACGATGCGGCAGTTTATGCTTATTCTCAAGCCAAAGCCGGCGATGTAATTTTGTTTGAAAACGATTTACCGGATTATCATTAACAAGATTATAAACAAATATAAAACAGATAAAAAATTTATAAAATCATGATAACATTAGGCGTATTTTTCGGCGGAATGTCCGTTGAACATGAAATTTCAGTAATTTCAGCATTACAAACAATTCACGCTTTTCCTGAATTTAAATACGAAATCGTTCCTATCTACATCTCAAAAGAAGGCGAATGGTACACAGGTCCGGGTTTAACGGTAGTTTCTAATTACCGCAATATGAGCAAGTTACTCTCATGGTGCGAAAAAGTTTACATGACACCGACCCGCGGCGATTTCAATCTTTACCGTTACAAATCCAATATGTTCAAATCCAAAATCGTAAAAAAAATTGACGTAGCCTTCCCTATTCTTCACGGCTCTTACGGTGAAGACGGTTCGTTACAAGGATTTTTTGAAATGATTGGAATTCCATACGTAGGCAGCAATCTCCGTGCAAGCAATATCGCAATGGACAAAATCGCAACAAAATATATGTGTCAGTCCTGCGGCATTCCTTGCGTTGATTATATGTGGACAACCGACAAGGAATGGTTTGAAAATCACGACGAACAAAAAGCCAAAGCCGAAAAAATAGGTTATCCGTTAATCGTAAAACCTGCAACTTTAGGCTCATCAGTCGGAATTTCAAAGGCTGCTAACGAAAAAGAACTCGAAGCCGCAGTAGACCTCGCCGCAAAATTCACCGATAAAATTATTATCGAAAGAATGGTTCAAAACCTTCAGGAGATAAACTGCTCTGTTTACGGAAGTTATCATGACTGCCAACCCTCGGTTTTGGAAGAGCCTTTACGCAGCGGCGATATTCTTTCATATCAAGACAAATACATGGGTTCGGGTTCGTCAAAAGGTGGCGCAAAAGGCATGAAATTCGGCGCAAAAGGCGGTGCAAAAGTATCAGGAGCTAAAGGTTCGGGTTCAATGTCTGATAGTCAGAGAAAATGTCCTGCAGATTTACCTGAAGATGTTACGAAAATGATTCAAAACCTTGCCGTAAAAACTTTTAAGGAGATGAACGCTTCGGGAATTATCCGCATTGACTTTATGAGAAACAAAGAAACGGGCGAAGTTTATGTAAATGAAATCAACGCTATTCCGGGTTCGCTGTCGTTCTATCTTTGGGAAGCAACAGGCAAAAAATTCGTCGACGTTTTGGACGATGTTATCAACGTTGCAATCAAAGAAAATGCAGAAAAACAGAAACTTAAACATAGTTTCGATCAAAACATTTTCGCAATGGGCGGCGGAATGTCGTTCGGTGCAAAAGGCGCAAAAAGATAATTCATAATTTCATAAAAAAATACAGTCTAAAAAGCATACGGCAATATTGCAAATACTTTTCAGACTGTATTTTTTTATGCTTTTTTTTAATCGTTCATAATTCTGTCCCTCAGATAAGGAAATTCATCTATCAAAATGTTTTTAATTTCCTTACGGCTGTAACCGTCCCTGATAATCAACAAAATAGTGTCATCACCAGAAACCGTACCAGCAATAGCTGACAATTGACGCTGGTCAATCTGAATG
This sequence comes from Bacteroidales bacterium, assembly GCA_017544805.1. Taxonomy (GTDB): domain Bacteria; phylum Bacteroidota; class Bacteroidia; order Bacteroidales; family UBA3824; genus UBA3824. The sequence goes on from JAFYDK010000134.1 coordinate 19,691, forward strand.
GAAACCGCATTAGCATAACCCGGAGATGTCTTGATAACGGCAAAATTAGCTCCCACAAATTCCAAAGATTCAAGTTTGCTACTAACCATAATATCCGCAGTAGGCGTCATGTTTTGCAATTTGTAAATATAACCGCCGTTACCGTCCGGGATACGTGTTGCTTGAATCTCTTTCAAATAACGAGAAAGACTTGCTTGTGTCAAATCAACGCCGCGTTCCTTCAAAATGTCTAATATTTCTTTTTGCGACCTAATGTTGTCATTTTCAATAATTTGACGCAACATTATAAGCCGATTTTTCTTGTTGTTCATACACTAAAATATTTAGTTCAAAGATAATAGTTTTTTTTTAAAATATACAATTTCCTTTCATAAAAAAACAAGTCTTTTTTTAACACTTATTTTTTGCTGGAATTATGTTTTTTTGATAATTTTGCATATCAAATTAATAATTTAATAATTAAAACAAAAAAACATGAAAAATTTTTTCTTAACACTTGTATGTGCATTGACGTTCAGCAGCTTAGCTAACGCTCAGATTGCTACTGAAAACGTAGTACAATTCGACAAAACTTCTACACGTCCGGGTTTTTCGGCTACTTTCAGCAATGATGTCAAAGATGTTACAACAGCCGTTAAAAACCGCATGACAAAAGAAGCTCCTAAAAAGAAAGCTGTCAGCGCAGGTAAAAACCTTACGAAATACGAAGCAGTAAGCTCCAATAATATTTGTCTTCAAACTTGCGATGTATATTTCTTAATCGAAGGTAATTCCAAAAGCGCAAAAGTAACTCTTTTTGTTTCAAAAGGTTATGAGAACTTCGTTTCTTCAAGCAATGACCAAGAAACAGCTGACCTTGCTAAAACATTCGTTTCAAGTCTTGCAAAAGATATTGAAACCGTTACGTTAGCAAATCAAATTGATGCTCAAGCAAAAATCGTTAGCAAAGCTGAAAACGAATACAAAAAGAGTGTCAGCAATAAAGAAAAACTTCAGAAAGAACTTCAAAAAGCTGAAGATAACGTTAAAAACGCCGATGCTGAACGTCAAAAACAAAAAGCTTTGTTAGAAGAACTCAGATCAAAAGCTGCTAACCAATAAAAAAATTATCGGACACAATTTTTTTTCAATAGAGGAAGTCATACGATTTCCTCTATTTTTTTCGCCTAAAAAAAATCGTTACAAATATTTTTTGGCATTTCATCTAAAAATCGCTATTTTTGCAACAATTAAAATTCCATGCGCTATGAACAAAATTAACTACATCCGTTTCGATTGGGCGATAAAAAAACTTTTGCGGGACAAAGCCAATTTCGGTGTGCTTGAAGGTTTTATCGAGGTTTTTCTCGGCAAACCTGATTGCAAAATCATCGAAATCCTTGAAAGTGAGAGTAATAATACTTTTGAGGACGATAAATTCAACCGTGTGGATATCAAAGCGAAATCCTCCGACGGTGAAATTTTTATTGTTGAAATCCAACTGACTCGTTACGTTCACTACATGGAGCGTGTACTTTTTGGAACGTCAAAAGCCATAACCGAGCAAATGAAAGATGGCGATGATTACGGTAAAATCAAAAAAGTATACTCTATTTCAATTGTTTATTACGATTTTGGAAAAGGGAAAGATTATCTTTACGTTGGTAACACAAAATTCGTTGGAGTTCACTGCAATGATGAACTGTTAATTACTGAAAAAGAAGAACTTACGCTTTTTGAGAAGGAACAAGATGAGTTACAAGGTAAAAACCGAAAATTCAAATATGAGCATCATAATGCCGGAGCTATCATGCCAACATATTACATGATTCGTGTTAATTCTTTCGACGACAATGTTAAAACCGCAATGGACGAATGGATGGAGTTTTTGAAAAATTCAGAAATTAAATCAGATACGAAAGTTCCGGGACTTATTGAAGCAAAAGAAGTTATGAAGTTCGACCGCATGACAAAAGAGGAACAAGACACATACATTCGTCATCTTGATGCCGTAGCCAACGAAAAGGAAGCGATTCTCACCGCTGAAATTAGAGGAAAGATCGAGGGTCGCGCTGAAGGTCGTGCTGAGGGCAGAGAAGAAAAGGCACTTGCTATTGCGAAAAATCTCAAAGCAATTGGTGTAATGACAATTGAACAAATAGCTGCTGTAACTAACCTTGATACGGATACAATAGAAAAATTATGACTATTAAAATTCCATGTAAGATGAACAAAATTAACTACATCCGTTTCGATTGGGCGATAAAAAAACTTTTGCGGGACAAAGCCAATTTCGGTGTTTTGGAAGGTTTTATTGAGGTTTTTCTTGGTAAACCTGATTGCAAAATCATCGAAATCCTTGAAAGTGAGAGTAATAACACTTTTGAGGACGATAAATTCAACCGTGTGGATATCAAAGCGAAATCCTCCGACGGTGAAATTTTTATCGTTGAAATTCAACTGACGCGTTACGTTCACTACATGGAGCGTGTACTTTTTGGAACCTCAAAAGCCATAACCGAGCAAATGAAAGATGGCGATGATTACGGAAAAATCAAAAAAGTATACTCTATTTCAATTGTTTATTACGATTTTGGAAAAGGGAAA
>JAFYDK010000135.1 GCA_017544805.1 Bacteroidales bacterium
AAAAAAGTTGCTGCGCTTTGTACTACTCAAAAAATCAAACGTACAAGGAAAAAACAAAACAAAAATCGTTTTTTACTTTTATAACTATCTTTTTTTATTTAGGACTTTTGAGATGTTTTAGTGTTTTTTTAGTGCCTTGTAATCTTCGTTTCGATGACAAAGTAAGTGAAAATTAATCAATTATCCAAATTTTTATGTAAAATTTTATTTGTTTTTTTATATTTACATTTGACAACTTGGAGTTTACTTTTTACAACACTAAAAATATGCCTTACAATATGTTGGAATGCGGTTTCTTTATCTTTGGGATTACATTTGTAACAATAAAAAACGCCTCAATCTTCAGTAGATTGAGGCGTTAAAAGCTTGTATTTGATGGAAGTTATTATGCGTTTCCGATACCGTGTTCGCGCATATATTTTTCCATAACAGCGTCCAAACCTGCAGAACTTGTTATGTTTTGTTCACCGCTTTCGCTCTCCATTAGTTTCAACTTTAAGGCGTTTGCTGTCTGCGGACCGAATATTCCGTCAGCTTCTACACCTGCATATTCTTGAAGGGCTTTCATGGTTTTGGGACCGAGTTTGCCGTCTTCTTTGAGTGATGCGTTGATTTCCTGATTCAAGAAAATTTGAAGTTTTTTTACGGTATCAGAGCCAATCATGCCGTCAGCTTTGGTGCCAATTTTGGTCTGAAGCAATTTTATTGTTTCACTGTCCAATTTGAAAATTGAATTGATTTCTTCTGCCATTTTATTTGATTTTATATGGTTGAACAATATAGTTTTTATGACCGTAAAAATACAACTTTTTTTTAGATAGAAATATTTTTTTTAATATTTTTTTCTAACAATTTTCTTTATGGTCTTTTTCCCTGATTTCGACTCTGCGGATTTTTCCTGAGATAGTTTTCGGAAGTTCGTCCACAAATTCTATTATGCGGGGATATTTATAAGGTGCGGTCGTATTTTTTACATGGTTTTGAATCTCTTTTATGAGTTCGTCCGAAGGTGAATAACCTTTAGCCAAAACTATCGTAGCTTTTACGACACAGCCTCTTACGGGGTCAGGAACGCCTGTTACGGCACATTCTACGACAGCGGGGTGTGTCATGCACGCGCTTTCTACTTCAAAAGGTCCGATTCTGTAACCAGAGGATTTTATAACATCGTCAGTCCTACCGACAAACCAAAAATATCCGTCTTCGTCTTTGTAAGCCACATCGCCAGTGTGATAAACCGTACCGTTGTCTGTGATAACGGTTTTTGTCAGTTCTTTATCTCTGAAATATTCTTTGAAAAGTCCGAGCGGACGTTTTTTATCAAGGCGGATTACGATTTCGCCGTGTTCGCCAGTTTTAACAGTTTTGCCGTCTTGGTCTACGATGTCAATATCGTAATTAGGATTAGGAATACCCATAGAACCCGGTTTCGGAGTCATCCACGGGAAAGTAGCGATTGAAAGTGTAGTTTCAGTCTGTCCGAATCCTTCGTAAATGTTAAGACCGGTGATTTTTTTCATCGTTTCAAACACTGAAGAGTTGAGAGCCTCACCTGCAGTGGTTATATATCTTAAATGCGATAAATCGTATTTGGTTAAATCCTCTTTTATCAAAAATCTGTAGACCGTGGGTGGTGCGCAAAATGTCGTAACTTTGTATTTGCAGATTTTGTTCAGAAGGTCTGATGGAGTGAATTTTTCGTGGTCGTAAACAAAAACGCACGCTCCAACAATCCATTGACCGTAAAGTTTTCCCCAAACGGCTTTTCCCCAACCTGTATCGGCTACGGTAAGATGAATATCGTTTGGCGTAAGGTTGTGCCAATAAGCCGCCGTTGTGATATGTCCGAGCGGATAGGTAAACGAATGGGCTACCATTTTTGGCTCAGCAGAGGTTCCGGAGGTAAAATATATCAACGAAATATCATCGTTTGTATTAACGTTTTCAGGACGGGTGAAAGGTTTTGCGTTTTTGATGCCTTCATTAAAATCTTCGTAACCTTCGGGGATAACGGGGCCTACGGAGATTAGTTTTTCTACGGTAGGAGATTCGCTCATGGCCGAAGAAACGTGCTCTAAAATCAGTGGGTCGCCGCAGCAGATAATAGCTTTTGTTCCGGCTGAATTGTTACGATATACAATGTCGTGTTTTGTAAGCAGATGGGTTGCGGGAATAACGATCGCACCGATTTTGTGAAGGGCTACTATTGAAAACCAAAAATGATAATGCCTTTTAAGAATAAGCATTACGCGGTCGCCTTTTTTTATACCCAAACTCATTAAATAAGAAGCGGTTTTATCGGAATACTCTTTCATTTCTTTGAAAGAAAACGTATGTTCCTCGCCTTTGTCATTGACCCAAATCATAGCTTTTTTATTAGGGTCTTCTTTTGCCCAAGCGTCTACAACGTCGTAACCGAAATTAAAATTTTCAGGGACTTTTACTTCATAGTTTTTTTCGAAATCGTCCAAATCCTTAAACGATGTCTGCTTTAAAAAACGTTCTAACATATTTGTCTGATTTTTTATTTCGGCGCAAAGGTAATAATTTTTTTTAATATCGGTGATTTTTTTTAATTTCTTTAAGATTGCGCTTAAAGCTCTCTTTTGTTATCACGCGAAAAAATACCGGCAAAAAATGTAATATCGCAGTATTTAAACAAAATGGGTACGTATTAATTTCAGAATAGTTAATTTTGCAAAAAAAATATGATAAAACGTTTAGTTATTTTGTTGGTAATCAATGTGTTGATATTGTTAAATGTTAATGCTCAAAACGACACTGTAAAATTTAAGAAAACGGGTTTTTCATTTGGTGCATTGCCTGTTGTGGCTTACGATAACGACCTCGGTTTTCAATACGGAATGTTAACGAACTTATATTGGTATGGTGACAGTTCTTTATTTCCGCGTTACAATCATTCTTTGTACATAGAGTGTAGCCGTTATGTTGCGGGAACGACTTTGATGAGGGCGTATTATGATACTCACAAACTTATTCCTTCGTGTCGAACAACAGCGGATATTACATGGTTGAATGATATTACTTGCGATTTTAGCGGTTTTAACGGTAGAGAGACATATTACAGAAAATCTTTTACCGAAGAGGATTCCTATGATTACAAATCGAGCATTTTTTATTCTCACAAACGGGATATGCGTCGTGTTATGCTTAATATCCGCAGCGAAAATACTTCCCTATGGTATTGGCAGGCAGGTTTCACGCTGTTTGATATGCGTATAGGAAAGGTTAATAAAGATAAACTCCGTCATGATGTTCCTGATATTGACGGTGTTTATGATAAATATGTAGAGTGGAATTTAATTAGCGGTGAAGAATCTGACGGCGGTGTTGATACTTATTTAAGATTAGGTTCTGGCATTGATACACGCGACAACGAAGCGTTTCCGACAAAAGGTGTTTGGACGGAAATTTTGTTAGCCTCGGCTCCGAGTTTGTTATCCTCTGACAGCAATAATTGGGGGCGGCTGACGATTTATCACCGTCAATATATCAATCTTTATAACCGCCGTACGGTCTTGGCTTATCGTTTGGGTTGGCAGCATAGAATTTATGGGGACATACCGTTTTATTTGTTGCCGCATTGGAATACGGGAACGCTTGTCGGTGTTACTTCGCAAGGTATCGGCGGAGGCAAGACTATGCGCGGGGTACTCCGCAACCGTATTGTTGGTGACGGAAGTGTGATGGTTAATATCGAGTTGAGACATATTTTTTATAGTTTTATGCTCGGCAGACAAAATTTTTCTATCGGCACAAATCTTTTCAGCGATATGGGTTTTGTTTCACAACGTCATGAAATTGATATGAGTCTTGTTCCTATTTCAGAATACGATACGTTTTTTTCAGGAGAGAGAGAAAACTTACATTCAAGCCTTGGTATCGGTCTGAAAATCGCAATGAATTCAAACTTCGTTCTTGCAGCGGATTGGGGTAAGGCACTTAGCAAAAATGACGGCACGTCAGGTTTTTATGTGTTGATGAATTATATTTTTTGATAACTGTAAAAAAAATATCTTGCCGATTTCATTATTTTTGGAAATCAGCAAGATATTATAAAACTTCCTTTTTTAGTTTTTTTTTTAATTTTGTTTTTTACTATTATTGTTGCTTTAAGTCTTAATCATAATATTATAATTGTATAGTAACTTTTTCCTCTGTTTTAATCTTGTGTAGTGCTATTTTTTTATAAAAAAAGTCATGGTGTAATTTTACGATAAATTACTATTATTATCGTTGTTTTAAACGAGCAAAAATTTGTCTTAAACAAACATTTAATTGTCCGTTATTTTTTCTTATTTGCGTTTTTTGCAAATTCAAACAGCTCCAAAGGCAAATGACAATAACCCGTAGGATTTTTCTCAAGATAATCTTGATGATATTCTTCGGCAGTGTAGAAATTTTTCAGCGGTAATTTTTCCACTGCTAAAGGTTGCTGATATTCTTTTTGCTTTTCGTTATAAACCTTTTCGATAATTGGTAAATCTTCCTCATTTTTGTAATAAATGCCGGTGCGATAACGTGTACCTTCGTCATGACCTTGTTTATTAAGACTTAAAGGGTCAATAGCCTTGAAAAACATCTGCAACAAAAATTCAAGACTTACTACTTGCGGGTCGTATTTTACGTAGACAGTTTCGGCGTATCCCGTGGTGTCGGTGTAAACTTCTTTATATGTCGGATTCTTTGTGTTACCGTTGGCAAAACCGACTTGAGTTTCTATTACGCCTTCTATCTGTTTAAAGAAATGTTCCGTACCCCAAAAACATCCTCCTGCAAGATAAATGTCTTTGCTGTTAATTGATTGATTATCTGTCTTTTCCATTATTTTATTTTTTGTTTTTTATAATTTGCAATTATATGATGAAATCTTGTCATTTTTAAGGTCCTAAAAATACAAAAAATCGTTTGAAACGAACATCAACTTTTTGAAATATTATTATTAAATTTGCTGCCATGTACAGACTGAAAGATTTTTTTATATCGGTTTATGGGGTTCGTTCTGAGGATATTCCCTCGGAGGAGATTTTGTGTGCTGAATCCAACACTGAACTAACACTTTTAACCAACAAGATGCAAGACTCGTTAGCAGCGTATACTTTCACATTTGTTGAACAAGGGTGGCTTACGTTGATTTTCAACGGCAGAGAGCTGACTCTAAAGCCCGGTGATTTATACGTTTATTCGCCCGGTTTTCAGATAACAATTGTAAGAGGTTCAAGTGATTACAAAAGTCTTTGTTTGTTGGCTGACGAGAATATGACACTTGAAATGCCGATTTATCGCGATATTATCCGAACGACTTATTTGCCGTTGGTGGAATGGGGCGAACCCGTTGTTCATGTCCCGGAAAATTACCGTAGCAGACTTTCTAAACGTATGCGTGAAATTATTGAGTATCAATTTTCTACGCATGGATTTCTCTTAGAAACTCTCCGCACGCTTTATACTCTGTTTTTGCTTGATTTAACTGATATTCAGGAGCGGGCTGTAAGTTGTCATAAATACAGCGATAGAACAGCAGAACTTTTTACAGGTTTTTTGCATTTGTTGCCAAGACATTATATCGAACACCACGACATTGCATTTTATGCTTCAAAATTATTTGTTACAACAACGCATTTGTCACGGATAGTGCGTCAGATAACGGGTCGGACGGTTATGGATTATATCAATCAGATGTTGTTTATGGAGGCCTCGTGGCTTTTGCAGTCTACGGATTTGCCGTTGGATATTATTGCTGACAAATTGCATTTTGCCGATCAAAGCAGTTTCGGAAGGTTTTTTAAGAGGATAAAAGGCATTGGTCCGAAACAATACAGAATGAAAAAATAAAAAACCGTCTGATTTTTTCAGACGGTTTTTATATTTATGCTACGAAAAAACTATACGTACATTGCAACGATTGCTTCGTAAAGTTCTTGTTTACCAGAAGTTTGTTTAGGTTCACCAACTTTCTTGCCGTATTCGTATACGTCTTCGAGAGTAAGTTTGCCTTCTTCAAATTCTTTACCTTTACCTGAATCGAATGAAGCGTAACGTTCAGCTTTCATTTTCTTGTAAGGAGATTCTTCCAACAATTTAGCAGCTGATTCCAAAGCACGAGCCATAGCGTCCATACCAGCGATGTGTGCGATGAAAATATCTTCGAGGTCGGTAGAATTTCTACGAGTTTTAGCGTCGAAGTTTGTACCGCCGTTGCCAAGACCACCACCGCGGATGATTTCCATCCAAGCCTGAACTAATTCGTATTGGTCAATCGGGAATTGGTCAGTATCCCAACCGTTCTGATAATCACCTCTGTTAGCATCGATAGAACCTAACATTCCGTTATCAACAGCAACTGCGAGTTCGTGTTCAAATGTATGACCGGCCAAAGTAGCGTGGTTAACCTCGATGTTTACTTTGAAATCTTTTTCCAAGCCGTGAGCTTTCAAGAAACCGATAACAGTTTCGGTATCAACATCGTACTGATGTTTTGAAGGCTCCATAGGTTTAGGTTCGATTAAGAATGTACCTTTGAAACCTTTTTTGCGAGCGTAATCACGAGCCATAGTAAGCATTGTAGCCATGTGTTCTTTTTCACGTTTCTGATCAGTGTTCAAAAGGCTCATATAACCTTCACGACCACCCCAGAATACGTAGTTTGATGCGCCAAGTCTGATACCTGCATCAATAGCGTTTTTAATCTGAACGATAGCACGTGCAACAACGTCAAAATCAGGGTTTGTAGAAGCACCGTTCATGTAACGGCCGTTGCCGAAAACGTTAGCGGTAGACCACAACAATTTAATGCCGGTTTCTTTTTGTTTCTGCTCTAAGTAATCAACGATTGCTTTGAGATTTGATTCGTATTCTTCAACTGAATTGCCTTCAGAAACGAGGTCTACATCATGGAAACAATAGTATTCAATACCAAGTTTCTGCATGATTTCAAAACCTGCGTCAGCTTTGTTTTTTGCAATTTCTACTGCGTTAGCACCGTTGTTCCAAGGGAATTTCTTTGTGCCGCCGCCAAATTGATCGCCGCCTTCAGCGCAAAGTGTGTGCCACCATGCCATTGCAAAACGCAACCAATCTTTCATTTTTTTGCCCATTACGACTTTTTCAGCGTCATAATAGTG
>JAFYDK010000016.1 GCA_017544805.1 Bacteroidales bacterium
CAGCCTGAACGCTGCGAAATCGAAACCGCCTCTTGAACGGCTTTTTGCGATTTGATAGTAAATTTATCGAAGTTCATAATTGTTAATAATAAAGTTTTTTCTGTGAGGTAAATTTACAAACAATTTGCCAAAGCACAAAATATTTTTTGTGCGGACATTTTGTCAGAACAATGCTGACAAAATGTCAAAATATACGACAAAATGACAGTTGGCCTTATTCAAGACGAATTAATAAAAATCTAATATCCCGAAAAAATGGTTTAATTTTCTTTATTTTTTTTTGACGTTAAAAACGTTACGATGATAAGAAAGTTTTTTTTAATAAAAATAAAATTATGGAAATTAATTCTCATATAATTCTTTTTAATAGATAAAAACATCTAAAAAAATAACGTTAAACAAGCGATATGAAAGAATAATATTATCTTTGTGTCAGTTTTTTACAATTAAACCTTTAATAATATGAAAAAAGCATTTTTCTATTTAGCATTTGCCGCTTTGACGGGCTGTACAAGCGTTCAGGAGAGCGGTAACAATTTCAAATCCACCGTCATAAACGAAGACGGTTCGGTAACGTTTTTTTATAAAAACGATAACGCAAAAGAGGTCTTTGCCGACATTCAGTTTGCCGGCAGAAATCCGATGGTAAAAGATTCTGTTTCAGGACTTTGGACGGTAACGTTGGGACCTGCTGCGCCTGATATGTATCCGTATTGTTTTATCGTTGATGGCGTTAGCATTATGAATCCTGACTGCGACGGATATTTTCCGAACGAAGGTTTTAAAAATAGCCTTTTGGAAATTCCCGCAAAAAATGCTTCTTTGCCGCATGACATCAAAAACGTTCCGCACGGACAAATCGTTTACGTAAGTTATTTTTCAAAAACGCTCAACGCCGTAAACCATGCCGTAGTTTATCTTCCGCCGAGTTACAAGGAAAATTCTGACAAAAAGTATCCTGTTTTTTACCTTATCAGCGGCACAACCGACACCGAAGAAGTATATTATAAGGTGGGACGTGCAAATTATATCGCCGACAATATGATTTCCGACAAAAAAGCGGAAGAGATGATTATCGTTATGCCTTATGGAAATCCTTACAAACTTTTGCCGCAAGTGCCTGATGTTGCGGGTATTCCGCAGACGAATTTTGGAAAAGACCTTTTCAGTCTTGACCTCGTAGAAGATTTGATGCCGTATATTGAAAGTAATTTTCAGACGATTAACGACAGTGGACACCGTGCAATCGGCGGTTTTTCAAGAGGTGGAAACCAAGGACTTTCTAACGGTTTAAGAAATCTTGACAAGTTTTCGTACCTTTGCAGTTATAGTTCTTTTACTTCAACGGACATTCCCTCTGTTTACGACAATGCGGAAGAAACAAACGGAAAAATTAATCTTTTTTGGCTTGGTGTCGGTACTGACGATTTTCTTTACGGTAATGCCCGCGATTATATGGAATTTCTTGATAATAAGGGAATTCGTTCTGTTAAAGAATATACTTCCGACAAA
>JAFYDK010000136.1 GCA_017544805.1 Bacteroidales bacterium
GGTGGCTTTGGCAATGCTTTCGTCATCGGAGGAAACTTGTAAAAAAGCACTCGAACAACTGCCGAAACTCAAAGGCTGTCAAGTTCATTCAACGGTTATGCTTTCGGAAATAGACAGAAAAATTTTCAAGAAACTCGGTGTTGACTTAACCTGCGACCCTGTCAAAAAATGATAACAAATAAAAACTAAAAACAACCATGGAAAACAATACAACACAACAAGTTATCGATCCGTTGTTTTTGAAACCGGAAAACGAAATCCTTCAAAATTATATCAACGGAGAATTGTCAAAAAACAATTTTGACATAAAAAAAGAATCCTTGTCGCATTTAGAAAAGAAAAAACTTACTGCGACCTTGATTTCAGCACCGATAAACCTTATTTTGATAATTGTTTTCCGTGTGTTTCATTATTCACAATTTTGGCTTATATTGCTGATTATTATCAATTTTTTGATTTGGCGAAAATTCACGAAAGCCCCCGTTACGGATTTTTTTATAAAAGAGATAAAATCCAGACCGGATGAAAATTTTTCCGACGTTATCGCGCCACAACTTTACGACCGTTGCAAAAACGGCAAACTGTTAAGAGCAGGAATTTTTATTCTCTGCACGTTTTTGATTCCCATGTTGATGTTCTTAAAACCGCACGTTTTTTACGAGGACTATCAAAACGAAAAATACGTCAGATTTTACACGGAAGGTTTAATGAGCGAGGCTAATCTGATAATTCCCGACGAGGTTGACGGCAAAAAAGTTGTGGGACTAAGAGGCGATGTTTTCAATTCGACAGACTTGGTTTCGGTAACGTTGCCTGACGCAATTGACACAATACGCGGACACGCATTTGAGGATTGCGAATATTTGGAAACCGTTAACATGCCGAAAAAATTAAAATACATCGGCGGTTATGCGTTCAACAACTGCAAAAAGTTAAAAGAAGTACATCTTCCCAAACAAATAGGCGAAATCCACGGTTATACGTTTGCTAACTGTCAAAATCTCCGCATAGTGGAATTTGAAGAGCCTTCATCGGTAACGCGAATCGGCGGACACGCTTTTCAAAACACCGCGTTGATGGAAATAAAAATCCCCGAAAGCGTAACGGAAATCGGCAGTTCGGCGTTCAGAGATTGCAGATACTTGTCAAAGGCATACGTACCTGAAAATTGCATGATGAACGAAAGAGCATTCAAAAATTCGCCAACAACAATAACAAAGTATTAATTACCATGATTCAAGAGACTAACAGACAGATGTTTATGCGCTATGTTGCACAAACATCATTTGCGCCTTTGTCGGCAGAAATTGCCAAAGCAGAAGGCGTTTTTATGTATACTCCCGACGGCAAAAAAATCATTGACACGGTTTCGGGCATTTCGGTTTCAAACGTCGGACACTGCAATCCCAAGGTTGTTCAAGCGGTAAAAGAACAAGCCGAAAAATACATGCACCTTATGGTTTACGGTGAAATGATTCAGTCGCCGCAAGTACAGTTGGCAAAACGTCTTACAGAGGTTTTGCCCGAAAATTTAAACAACGTATATTTTGTAAATTCTGGTTCGGAGGCAACGGACGGCTCACTGAAACTTGCAAAACGCTTTACCGGCAGAAAAGAAATCATATCCTTCAAAAAAGCATATCACGGCAGCACAATAGGTGCAATGTCAATTTGGGGTTCTGACAAGTACAACAAAGCCTACAAACCGCTTTTACCGGGCGTTAAACGTCTGAATTTCAACAATATGTCAGATTTAGAAAAAATCACCGACAAAACCGCGTGCGTGATTACAGAAGTGATTCAGAGCGAAGGCGGACTCAACATTCCCGAGATTGAATGGGTAAAAGCCCTACGGAAACGTTGCGACGAAACGGGGGCACTTTTGATTCTTGACGAGGTTCAAATGGGCATGGGACGCACTGGCAAAATGTTCGGTTTTGAGAATTTCGGCATAGTGCCTGACATTGTAAATTTAGCAAAGGCTTTGGGCGGCGGTATGCCTATCGGAGCGTTTGTTGCCGACAAAAAAATTATGGAGGCTTTTTGCGAGCCGCCACTCGGACACATAACAACATTCGGCGGACATCCGGTTTCGGCAGCGGCGGCTTTGGCATCGCTCAACTTTATCATCGACGAAAAACTTCCCGAAAAAGCCACAGCAAAAGGCGAATATTTTGAGACTCTTATAAAAGACCACCCGAAAGTAAAACGCACATGGGGCATAGGACTTTTTCGCGGCATAGAGGTTGACAAAAAAGTTGATATGTGGAAATTTCTTCACAAGGCGTTGGAAAACGGCGTGTTGTCGGATTTGTTTATTTTCCGCGACCATGCGTTCAGGTTTACGCCGCCGCTAACGATTACAAATGAAGAAATCGTTTATGCGGTTAACTTGTTGAAAAAGACATTGGACGAGGTCTAATCCTCAACAAACGCCTTTAAATTTTTTGAGAGCCCGAAAACGATTACACTGTCGCCGTCCAAAAGCAGTGAATCGAATTTCGGGTCAATAATTTTTCTCTCGCGAATAACTTTTCCGCGCCAATTAGTACGCTCTTCAAACCTCAAAATCGACAAAACATTCAGTTGATATTTCTTTCTGATGTCAACGTCCTTAATCATCATACCGAAGTAACGTTTTGGTAAAACGAGTTCGGCGACTTTATGTTGTTCATAAATGCTGAGAACTTCATGTGCGCCTGCCAAAGTAAGACGGTCGGTAAGCCTTTCGGCGGATTCTTCTTCGGGGTGAACAATTTCGATTTTGTCGTCAATGGCTTCCAAAACCCGCTGATGAGTATCGTTTATCGCACGGCAAATCAGCCGTTTAGAATCGTCCATTTGGTGAAATGTTGCCGTAACGAGTATCGACTGTCCAATATCTTCACCGATTGCAATTATCACACTGTCAGCATCTTTCCAAACGGGCAGACCGGCTTTTATGGCGTTAACATCCGTGCAGTCGAGTTTTACAGACGAAGTGATTTTGTCTTTTAAGGCTTCAACTTTTTTGTCAGAAGTATCCGCACCGTAAACCTCACTGCCTGCGTTAGTGAGTTTTATAGCGAGCGACGACCCGAAATTTCCGAGTCCCACAATTACATACTTATTCATTTGTAATGACTTAACTAATTAGTTTTGCACAAAGTTAGCAAAAGTTTTTATATAAAACAACAACCACCGACGGGAAAAATTGCAATTTGCAAAAACCTCTAATTTATCTGATTTACCAACTTTTGCGGCTCCTGACGAGCATCCCAAAAGGCAACAATAACAATACGTTTGTCTTCAACATAATAAACTATTTTGTTCACATTGTTGATAACAAAACTTCTATACGAAATCGAACGGTCTATTAATAACGGTTCAATTTTTCCTACAAAAGGGTGCGTGCTGATAAGTTTTTCATTATCTTTGACTTCACGCAAAAACTTCAATTTCCTATTACGACTAAACTCCTCTTGGATATAATAGGCAATATCATTGAGTTGTTTTTGTGCATTTACTGACCAAATTACTTTCATACGGCTTCAAGTTCTAATTCTTCCTCTGCCAACTCTTTAAAAACTTCCTCACTTGTAAAATACTCGCCGTTAGCAATTTGACGTTCACTTTCATCAATCATTGCATTAATTTCTTCCATTGTATAAGGTCTTAACGGCCTTTGATGCGAACTCTCCATCAAATATTGAATAAGCCACGCCGTATCATCTTTTGTAAGTGTTCCCAAAAGATAATTTCCTAAATTTTGTAACAATTCCCTGCTCATAACTTTCCCAATTTTTATTTTTTGCAAAGTTAAAACATTTTTTTTAGTTAGCAAAGAAAAATACATCACTAAAAACGATACGCCTATAGGACTGTTGCATTGCAGCAGCCATAAATTTTCAATTTTTGGCTGCAAATTCTTCATTCAATCCGCGGAATACATCTTCACTTGATATACCTTCACCTTTTACAAAAGGCTTTTGCTGCAACTGCTCATATTTTTGAATGTATTTGCCGAGCATTTCGCACACTTGCTTCACTTCGTATGGTTTCAACGAGGAACATCTAAACCGCTAAATGCTGGCGTACTCATAATTTGTATGTGCTGATTTATATTATGCAAATAAAGTATTTTCTTTTAAATTACACCAAATATTTTTATCCGATATACACCTGCTCTTTCGGGTACATTTCAATTTTATTTTGCGCAAATTTAAAACATTTTTTTGAGTTAGCAAAGAAACAAAATCCCCGAAAAATCAATAACATAATTTTTCGGGGAATAACATGAAAAAAGATTTAATTAAAATTTTAATTGCCTATCGGCAATTTCCAATTTGTGCCTTTGCCTTCAAGTTTGCTCCATTTACTATTGAAAGTATGAGTAAATGTTAACATCATTATTATGGTATGGACTTTTAATTTAGCATGATAATCCGTCAATGTTCCTGATGCTCTTTCGTATCCTACTTTAAAACCAATTGCATTATTCGGATTTTGATTTGCATTGAACCTATATAGAATTCCCGCTGCACACGAAAATCCCAAACAAAATTTATCAACCCCATTAGGCTGCCTATACTTATCATAGTAAGAAAACGCTTTATCGTATCCTCCAAACTCCAACGACACAAAAGGTGTAAAATTCTTATCTAATATTCTGTAATTTGCTTTAAAACATACTTTTGGTAGTGCTCCATCCATAGATGGATGTCCATAAAATCTGATGTTCGGATACG
This sequence comes from Bacteroidales bacterium, assembly GCA_017544805.1. Lineage (GTDB taxonomy): Bacteria > Bacteroidota > Bacteroidia > Bacteroidales > UBA3824 > UBA3824. The sequence continues at coordinate 4,728 of JAFYDK010000136.1, forward strand.
AACTGAATACATCACCGGGATAAGTTAATCCCCAATTAAACCCAAGACTCAAATGATTATTAAATTTGTATAGCAACGCCAAATCAAATAAATAAGGTATGCCACTTTCTCCTTCAAATTCCCAACCACTTTCAGCAAGAGGTACAGGTTCTTTTGGAACTTTTTCTTTCACAACCTTTTCTTTCGGGGCTTTTTCCGCTTTACCCTTTTCCTCTTTTTCCGGTAAGTGGGCAACTTCTTTTCTGCCGTCAGAAAGTACCGCTTTGACCGTGATATGCTGCCGCTTGTAAAAATTCATCGTAATACCTGACAATAAAGCATCAACAAACGTTATTTGTGTAATAATTTCGCAACTTGTTTCAGGCGTTTGAGCATGTTTATATCCGCCAAGCGGAACAAGACCTCCTATCAGATAGGATTGTTTTGTTTCATCATATACATAGTTATTAACTTCTCCGTCTTCTGTAAGTTTTTTATAATCACCGACATACGTGTGTGTTACTCTACAAGAAGAAAAAATACTTACAGATATGAGTATCAAAATTTTTATTACATTGATATTTTTCATAATCTTCAATTTTTAATTATTTATTTTTTTTTCTTTTTCCGTCCAAACGGCATTCACTTGAATTGTTTGTATTCCTATCAGTTGAAAGGTTACTGACGAAATCAACATATCCACAAAAGTAGTTTTTGTCATAACGTCAAAATTCGTTTCAGGAGTCGGAACATGAGTATGGGATAAAGGAAGTAATCCGCCAAATAAATAGAACTCCTTGCCTTTGTCATAGACATAGGTATTTTCTACACCGTCCCTCGTCATTTGTTGATAATTACCGACATAAGTATGAGTGGTCATACACGACGGCAGCAATGTTGCCGCAAGACACAATGCGGCTAAGAATTTTAATTTTTTCATATCGTTAAATATTAATAGTTAAACGTTTCGATTTTTTTTAGTCCGAATCTCTTTTAACGATATGCAAATAAAAAAGGACTTGAACCGTTCAATAGTGCATATCACGTTGCGAGGTGTCTGGTAAAACCCGTAGGACTGATATACACGTAACGGCTCACGCCCTAAATAAGCGTGAACTCGCCCCGTGCCGTATCTTCGTCCTGCTTTAAGTTTACCAGACTTCCGCAACAGAAGATTTGGGCATTTTAAGTTTATTTATATCTTAATATTCTTCTCTTGTTCTGTAAAAAAAATTAAATTTTCGACGGAAACAGCCGCCGCTGATTTTATTTTACAAATGCAAAATTACAGAAAAAAAACGAACGATACAAATTTTTTTTATCCGATATACACTTGTTCTTTCGGATACATATAATTCTGCGACTTGACGGGAGTAAAAAACGCCGCAACCAACGTCAACGCACCTACCCTGCCGACGTACATCAAAAACGTCAGAACAAGTTTGCTCGAAGTTGACAAAACGTCCGTTATACCCATACTCAAACCGCACGTGCAATACGCCGAAACTGACTCAAAAACTATACTTATAAAGTTAACTTTCTCGTTGTGCTCATCAAAAATTGCAATCAGAAAACTGCCCGAAAACAAGAAAATAAGCGACACCATTATCACCGCAAAAGCCGTTCTGACGGTACTGTTAGCGATTTTTCTGCGGAAAATTTCTATCCTGTCCTTGCCGCGCAAAATTCCCGTTATCACCAAAAATGCCACGCCAAATGTTGTCGTTTTTATGCCGCCGCCCGTTGAAATCGGCGAAGCACCAACCCACATTTGAAAAATCAGTAACATAACCGTAGGCAACCGCATTGCCGAAATAGAAACGTCATTAAAACCCGCACTTCTCGGCATTACCGCATAATAAAACGAGTCAATAAATTTCTTCCAAAAACCCTCATGAGCCGTCAAAGTATTGTCCCACTCAAAAAACAAAAACGTAAGAGTACCAAAACAAAACATCGAAGTTGAAACTATCGCAGCAAGTTTGGTATTAACGTTAATCAACCTCGGCTCGTAAATATAACGCTTTCTGTCAACAATCACACGTTTAATATTAACCAACTTGTGATACAGAAAATTTTGCAAGTTAATCAAAACAGGAAAACCAACACCGCCCAAAATCGCAAGCGTTGCAATCACAACTTTTAAATAATAATTATGAAAAATTGCCTTGTCGGTCATACTGCCCGGAATAGTTGTAAAACCTGCGTTGCAAAATGCTGATATTGAATTATATACAGAAAACTTCAATTCTTCTGTAAAACTCTTGAATATACCATCGTCGGCAACAGAAAAATAAATAGCAACCGCGCCGAAAATTTCAATCGTAAAAGTGTAAATTACAATCGTCAAAACCATTTTCAAGGCAGACCCCATGCCCTGCGTCCCAACCATGTTTCCGAGCATTGCATCGGCTTTAAAAGAACTCGTGTCTTTGAAAAAATACGCGATAAAACACGTAAAAGTCATAACTCCAAGACCGCCTATCTGCAAGAGAACTAACAAGATAATCTGACCTAACAAAGTAAAACTCTCCGCAGAGTCCACACACTGCAAACCTGTTATGCTAATTGCACTCGTTGCCATGAAAAGACAATCGGTAAACGGTATTTTTTCGTACGCGGCGTTAGGCAGTTTCAAAAATCCCGCGCCGATAAAAACCAAAACAAAGAAACTCAGCGCAAAAAGTGCCTGAGGCTTGATTTTCGCGACCAAAACTTTGAACGTCGTTTTGGAAACTTCGATGAAAAAAACCGCAAAAATAATCAGGTAAACCAAATCGGGACTTGTCAAAAACCTGTACACAATTCCGTGATAATCAACGGAATCAAAGACAAAATTGACGTTGAAAAGATA
>JAFYDK010000137.1 GCA_017544805.1 Bacteroidales bacterium
ACCAACGTTATATTTAATTATTGCGTTGATGTTCAAAAAGATACAGCAATTATAAATTACCTTACAAAAGTAAGGCAAAAAGAAAATTTGTTTGTATCCGCTTTGTCCGTTATACAGATTGTTTCGATAATTCAATCCCGGAACAATAAAAAGTTTCCGACCGAGAAAAAGCGCAGCGCAATAGACAATTTGCGTAAAATGGTAAAGAAAATTACCGTTGCGCGATTGGAAGAAAAAGACGTTGAAAAGACTTTAACCTATGATGATAATGAATACGATTTGGAAGATGTCGTACATTATTGCGTTCTTAAAAAGTTGAATTGCAATGCAATAATAACAAATAATGTTTCGGATTTTTCACAATTCAAAAAGAACATCAACGTACTTCCGGCGCATTTGGGTATTGTCAAAAATGAAATTAACTAAAAAAGGCGGCTGAAAATGCCGCCTTTTTAATTCTCTTTCAGTGATATTGTCTGCAATCTATTCGGCAATTTATGATACTTAAACCCAAAATCGGCAAAATGTTCTATGCCTTTTGTTTTATAAATTGCTCTGTAAATTGCTAATCTTAAAATTATCTTCGCATTTTCGACTTCCATATAATTACAAAGCACTACTATATCATTCTCACTCAATATTTCTAAATAATGTAATATACTATATGGTTCTATTTTTAAAAATCGTTTTTGAATTAAATCAAATATCTCCTTTTTATCATCATAATTGATTGATTGCATCATATTTTCGATATAATTATATGATTCAATTAATTCAGATTGTTTTTCTTTTTTGATTAAGGCATCTAAAATTTTTCTTAGCAATCCGACAGCAGTATCTTGTTTTCCAAAAAAAGTATCAACAGATACACCAAAATATTTTGCTGCCTTTTCTAAAAAGTCAGAAGTAGTCCTATTATTTTTAATTGCATGACTTAATCCTGACTCTGTAACACCAATTTCTCTGCAAAATTCCTTTGATGTAACTTTTTTTTGTTTACATAACGTCTTAATTACTGATAAATCTAACGCCATAACACATTTATATACAATTATATACAAAATATTTGCTAAAAATATCAAATAAAATTTGGTAATTATTGCCATTTTTAGCAATTTTGTGCTTGTTAATAAAATCAATTTGTCAATACAAAGTTAAATAAAAATGATGATAGATACAAAATTTAAATCAATTTTAAGCAAAAAAAAACGCACAGAAATAAGACAACAAATGCTTGATACATTTGAGGTGTCAAAATCAACGGTGCGTAATTGGCTTAGTGGTCGCAATACACCTTCAAAAATTTATTGGGGGAAAATTGCCGAAATTATGGGAGCGGAAGTTTCGGAACTGTTCCCGAACAAAGATAATAATTCCGAAGTAACAATTAAAAACGCAAAATAAAATGGCAGTAAAACAAACATTTAAAACTATTGATAAATATTTCAATGTTGAAACAGGCAAAAAGTTTCGTGATGACAAATTTCAGTGGCAAGCCGTAGTAACACTTATAGATAGTCAAGGTAATCACGATATTGATGGCATTGAATTGTCTGATTTGATTGGTCAAGAAGTCAAAAATAAAATCTTCATAAACGAGGACGAACTCTCTTATGTAATTGAACTATTACAAGCCGTTAAAACAGAAATACAAAATTGGACAAATGGCAACAACTGAAACTTTTATAAGCGAAAACGAATTGCAAACAAGATTCCGCATTGAACAAAGTTACAAACCCGATTTCGGAAAGTTTGTTGCAATTCGTTGGCTATATTCAATAGGAGCAACAGGCGGTAAAAATTGGCAACGAGTTTTGTTTTACCTCTTGTTTACACTTACCCTCTCGCCGTTGGCATTAGTAATTGACTTGTTGGGCATACTTGCATACGGTCTTTTACTTGTTGTCAAGAAATTTTTGGACGGTGTTTTTGCGGCTGTACTTGCAATCTGTCAAAAGGCATTGGGAACGGCTGCAATAATAGCCGCAGCGATTGGTACAATCTTAATTATTTACTTCAAATGGCACGTGATTACAGATTTCGTAAAAGGTCTATTTTAGATAAAATCGTTGGTGGGGTGCGTAATTTTTTGGCTTTGTTGGGAGTGATGGTGTTATTGTATTTTGCAAGAACCGGAAACCCTTTTGCCGCAATCCAAATTTATATGTTTGAGTATCCAATTAGCGAAATATCGGATGTAGTAACCACAATATTAAACTATACAATTTATGGAACATAATATTAATATCCAATTACTTAATGCAGTCTTTTTTCTTGCCGCAGCACAAGGAAAAGAAATGTGTTATAATCCTACTGACGGTTTGATTTATGAAGTTAAAAGTAGAAGTAAAACAGACGTTACTCTCCTACCGATAGTAGGGGATAAAACCCCTATTTTCGATTTCAATCCCGCAAATTTAATATTTCGGAACGATATTTTGGAACGGTCGGCAAATATCGGAGTTTTAACGGCAAATAACGGTATAGAAACAGACTTACAACAGACAATACAACAGCCGAAAAACGGTGTTGTATCAGAGCCGAAACAGATAGGACAAAGACAGGAAACAGCAGCAACACAAAATTATATCGGAATCGGCAAAGTAGATTTACCGAGATTTAGCAGTCTTTATACAGGCGAAACGGCAAAGGTATCAATCCAAGTGGAAAATCTGTTGGATAAGATTTTTATAGCCACCAATAAGCCGCAAACGATAGAGAAAACCGTAGAGAATTACCATAATGCCAAGAAGTTAGCCAAGAATGGACAAATTTACGAACTCAAACAACTTGCAGAACGTCTGCAAGGTCGCATTGCAAAACAATCCGCTATGCAAAAAGGAAAAGACACAATGGCGGCACAACAGGCGGCAAAGCGTAAAATGTTAGTTTCGGTTGGTATTGCGGTAATTGTGGCTGTAATCTATTTGGGTATAGCGAATTTTACAAAACACCGCTACACACAGACAGAAACAGACATTCAGACGGAATTTTCTGAACTCTCCACACTTGACCAAGCCATCAAGGAATGGGAAAACAAGACAGGTAAAAAGATATATCCCAAAGGTCGGGAGTGTCTTGCACGGTCAACAAAAGGAATGTCAAAAGACCAAATAATTAATTTAATAAACAAAAACGTAAAATAAATGGAAGATTTGAAAAGACTCAATGATCGTCAAGAGGCGGCACTAAAAATAATGCAAGATGCAGCCGCAAAACTAAACAACGACCTTCGTTGTGGAGCAACATTCGACACACAGAAATATATTAACGCAATTCAAAAGGCGTTGAAAGTGTACGATGACTGCCACAAAGATAGGTTAAAAATTAACAATGAGAGAGAAAATGGAATAACCAAAAAATTAATAAACAAATGAACAAACAGATACTTGAAATTAGCGAGCAATTAAGCGAAGGTATCAAATGCTTGGCGGAAATTGCAGCAAACAAAGACTCGGATAACGAGGATTTAAGACAACGACATTATCAAGATGTTGTTTTGCAGAATATTGATGTCAAAAGTAAGGAGATTAGTTTTGACAAGGTTTTAGCGTGGTCGGGGGTTACACCTCAGTATTTGGAAACGCACAAGCCGAGAGTCAGGAACAATAAGCGCAATAAGACATTTTGGGGCGTAGATGTTACAAAATGGTTGTGCGACCTTTGGCACCGTGATTATCCCGATAAGTACATTAACGAATGTTACAGGCTTAATATCAATAGCCAAACGGGAGAGTTTAAATAAAAAAAAGCGACTTCGGCAAAAGTCGCAAAGAATTAATCTTCGGTTGCAAAGCGAAGAAAAAGCAAGTGCGCAAATATAGTACTTTTCTTTTGGTTTTGCAACCGATTTTAAATTAAAATAATTAAAATGGCAAAAAAAGAAAATTTCAACGAACCAATGCAAGTGAGGGTAGAAAACTATCTCAATAGCAAATACGATTTCCGTTGGAATGAAGTTTTAAAAGATTGTTTTTACCGTCCAAAAACCGAACACCAAGGCGAAGAGCCTCAACCATACCAAAAAGTTGTATTGGGTAACCTGTGGCGTGAACTTGCTCGGTGCGGTTTTAAATATTCGCAAACCAATTTGGAATGTACTTTATGTAGCGATTTTGTAACAAAATACAATCCTATTGCTGACTACTTTGAACATTTACCCAAATGGGACGGCAAGGACTATATAAAGCAACTTTGCAAACATATTATTCAAGTCAATGAAACTGACAGCGAGATAGAACGACTATATACGATGTTCAAAAAGTGGCTTGTTCGTTGTGTTCGTTGTGCTTTGGGCTGTGCGATTAACAGAGAAGTTATTATGTTCAAATCTGATGAGCAACGCATTGGCAAAACGCAGTTTTTTAGATACTTGATTCCGCCTAAGTTATCTGATTATTATATGGAAAATCCCGAAATCGGTAATAAAGATGCCTTAATCTCACTTACCGAAAATCTTATCATCAACTTTGACGAATACGACAAGTATTTGAAAGAGGGTAATTTGCCTGTAATGAAGTCTTATATATCACAAGACGAGCCGAAAGTTAGACAACCGTATGGGCGTAAACAAGAGAAAATCAAACGTATATGTAGTTGTGTAGCGTCTACCAACATCAACGATTTTTTAAGGGACGAAACAGGAAACACACGGTACATCTGTTTTGACATTAAGGCATTTGATTGGCACGAATACACCAAAATAGACGTAGATTTGATTTGGGCGCAAGTGTATAGTCTTTACCAACTTACATTAAGCGGCAAATATGATTGCGACCTGACACCGCAAGAAGTTGATGACAACAACCGAAATAATCTGCAATACCTTTATCATTCGTCAGAGTATGAACTAATTCAGCGACTTTACGAGCCAAGCACCGACCAAGACGACTTTAAAATGTGTACTGAAATTGTAGACTACCTACGAGATAACACACGGTACAAAAATATCACGTCCAATGCCGTCGGCAGAGCGTTGACAGCATTGGGATATAAAAAGGTTCACAGCAAAAAAGAGAACACAAAGCAAGGTTATTTGATAAAGTTAAAAGAAGTAGTTTTGGAATAAAATTTAAACAAATTCCGAACTATCGAACTATTTGTATGTAACTTGTTATAAATCTGTTGTTTATAAAATTATAAATTCAAACTATTTCTAAACTATTCTGAACTATTCTATACTGATTTTTTAATAATAGTTCGGAAAAGATTAGTTATAGTGCAGATTTTTTAAGGTATTTAGTATTGATAATCAATAACTTAACATAAATAGTTCAGTAGTTCAGATTTTTTCAAAAAACTCTGTGGAAAATAGGCTTTTCAAAGAAAAAATAAATATAATAAGCAGATATACAATTATATACATATATTATTTAAAGTAATACTTTAAAAGATTTAAAATTTTAATAAATTAATAATCAGTAAGTTATGAAAATTGAAAATATAAAAAAAATGGTAACACTTCCCGATTTCTTAAAAAAGATTGGACGTGAACCGATAAGACGGAATGGGGATTTTCTTCATTATAGAAGTCCTTTCAGAGAGGATAAAAAACCAAGTTTTTGGGTCAATATAAAGACTGGTAAATGTGGGGATTTCGCAGAAGGAGGAGAAATAGGCGACATAATAAATTTGGCTGCACGTTGGTATAATTGCGACATCAAAACAGCCATCAACAACCTTGAAGATTGTTTGCGGTTAGGTTCTTTTTCTTTTGAAAAGCCTTATATTCCCAAAGAAACAACAAACAAGGTACATATTACACATATTCAACCATTGCAAAATGCGGCATTATTGCAGTATTTGTCGGGTCGTGGCATAACTCCCAAAGTTGCCAAAGTCCATTTGCAAGAAGTCTATTACAAGACAAAGAATAATGATCCTAAACAATATTTTGCAGTTGCTTTTAGAAATGATAAAGGCGGTTATGAATTGCGAAATAAATATTTTAAAGGTAGCACTACACCCAAAGCACCAACAACTATAAAAAACAATTCCGAAACCGTTGTAATTTTCGAGGGATTTATGGATTATTTAAGTTGTATTGAGTATTGGAATAGTCTAAACCAAACACTGCCGTATGATGTTATTGTACTTAATTCGGTTGTGTTTGCTCGAACTCTCAAATTACACACTTATAAGTCAATCAAATTGTTTTTAGACTCTGATTCTGCTGGACAAAACGCAGCCAATATAATCGAAATAGAAAACGGTGCAGACAAGGTAATTAACTTAACACCGAAATTTATTCCAAAAGGTTGTAAGGACTTCAACGACTTTTGGATGAATGAAATTAAGAACAAAAAATAACTAATATTATTTGTACTCTATATATGTCGGTTAAGAGTTACAAATTTCGCTACAATGAAATAAAAGTGAATGTAAGTAACATAAAATCAGTAAATTAAGTAAAATGTTATTTCTTGGCCACTCCGACAAAGAAAAATTTAAATTTCCTACTCAATTAATAAAGCCGTGAAAATCACGGCTTTATTTGTTTTATGAGCCACTCAAAAACGCCGTTTTTTTTACTCGTTTTCTTAAAATCACCGTAATTTTGTCCCGGATTTGTCCCGGAAATTGTCCTGTTATACCGGATTGAGGTTTCAGGACTTATGGATTTAACGCCGAAAAATATTTCGTATGAAAACGACAAAATCTTTTTGAACGTCAGAGAACAAAAAACGCAGAAAAATAAAATAAATCTGCCTCACCTACTTTTTTACGGTAAAGCGGTAAAAATCATTGAAAAATACAAAACCGTTTACCGTCAGACGATTTTTCCGCCGATAACAAACACGTCCGTAAACAGGCATTTAAAAAGTATTGCCCAAAGCGTAGGGATTGAAAAAGAACTTAGTTTTCATTGCAGCCGCCACACTTTCGGGACGTATTTGGCGAACCACAACGGCGACGCAAGTTTGATAAAATTGCTTATGAATCATTCAGATTACAAAACCTCGTACAGATACATTCACGAATCTAAACGTCGTGCCTACAAACTAAAAAAACAAACCATTGGCGATCTTTTCCCCGAATATTGCTTGATTCGTATTAACGCATTCCGTCCATCAATAGCCGGAAGAGTGGATGACATTCTTGAAAGACAACAGCATCAACGACGATACCACTGTACCCGGCCTTGTTGAAGCGAAAGAAATACTCAAACGTTCCAATATGACAGAGGCAGAGCGTAACACCTACCTTCGTCACCTCGAAGCAATGCAAAACGAAAAGAGTGCAACACAATATTCGTATGCGTCAGGCAAGGTAGACGGCAGAATTGAGGGCATTGCTGAAGGACGTGCTGAGGGCGAAAAAATCGGCATAGAAAAAGGTCGTGCCGAAGGTTTGCAACAAGGTCGCACCGAACAACTTGTTGAAAGTATTAAAAATCTTATATCTAATGGTTTCGATTTTGACAAAGCGGTTGAAGTGTTAAGAGTTTCTGCTGACCAAATTCAAGAACTTCGTAGGTTGATTTTGATCAATTGATAATAAAATTTTTTTTTTATGTAATTTTTGTAGTTACTTTGCTCCACAATAAATAGAGAAAAAATATGATTAAAGTAACTATAAAAAGAATAGAATTAATATATTCGTTACAGGATGTAAAATTGTGCTTAATTATTTTACTCCTTTTGTGTATTTCTATTAATACAATGGCACAATCTGATGTGGAAAAGTTGCCGATTATTTCTTCTCCCAACAATCAGATTACGTGTCAATTACAATATCTAAATAACGATTTAACGGCCAAAATTACTTTGGTAAGTGTTAATTCTGAAAAAGTCAATATGCATCTTGGTCTTAGAACAACTGAGGGGTATATTGGAAAATCTAATGATATTTTTGTTGAAAATAAATCAAAAAATTATTCTGGTGTAATAACATCCAATATCTCAGAAAAATCTTCTATTATTGATCAATATACCGAAACTACATTGCGGTTTAATACATCGGATAGTAAGCTTACTTACGATGTAGTAATGCGTCTATATGATGAAGGGGTGGCTGTTAGGTACAATGTATTTTCCAATTTATCTTTTAATATTAGTAGCGATAATACATCAATAGATTTAACAGCCTTTAATCCAAGTTGTTATAAAGAATCCAAAACTGAATCGGGATACGATATGAAAGGGCCATCTGCCAATGGAACTTCTATCGCACCTCTTTTTATTAACTCTACACGATTGAGTGTATTGATGAATGAAGCAGCAAATCTTGCAATTGCCAATCCTTTGCGAATTGAATTTAAAAACTCTAAATTCACATTTTTACAAGCATATAATACTGCAATGTCGATTGGAACATCGTGGCGATACTGCATTTTCGCAGAAAATCCTTCCAAAATGATCTACGGAAAATACATCATCACTTCTCTCAACAATCAGAACAACGACAACATTGATTGGATAAAAACCGGAAAAACATTCCGTGCTTGTACTTCTAACAACAAATATAATACTGATTCTATCAAATCTCGTATTGATTTTGCCTATAAAATGAATTTTAGTTACGTATTGTTGGATGCTGGCTGGTATGGATTGGGATACAGCAAAGAAAATAATGCAAAATCAGACCCACGTATCCCCGTTGCGGAACTTGATATTGAGGAAGTATGTCGCTATGGTGCCGAAAAAGGCATTGGCATCATTGTATATGTCAACAAAGTAGCATGGGACAAGTATAACAACAAAGAAATATTAGACTTATACCAAAAATGGGGAATCAAAGGCTTGAAACTCGGATATATGGACGGCAATACGAGGAGTGGGCTTAGTAAGATTTATTCCATTATTCAAAGTGCTTACAATCGTAGAATGATTGTGAATGTACACGACGAATTTCGTCAAACTGGGCTTGAACGTCAATTTCCAAATCTAATGACCACCGAAGGTATCAAGGGCAACGAACATCGTGAAAATAAGGGCGATCACACAACGTTGCTTCCTTTTTCGAGATTTATGACAGGAAGCGGCGATTATACTATATGCTATCCCGGCTATCCAATCAACAGCGAGGCGTACAAAAATATGGCAACTACCAAGGGACATCAACTTGCACTTGCCACTGCATTTTTTTGTCCGATACAGCATATTTTTTGGTATGGCAAACCTTACGAATATCCCAACAAAACAGAAATAGAATATTTTAAGAAATTGCCTACCGTGTGGGACGATTACAAAATTTTGGAAGGCAACCCGTCGAATTATTTCACGATAGCACGTCGTAGCGGCAAACGTTGGTTTATATCATCGCATACATATTCGGCACGAGAAGTTAAGTTGGATTTAAGTTTTCTCGACGGAGAAAAATCTTATAAAGCAGATGTTTACACCGATATTGAGCCAAATAATATTCAAAAAAACTCTATTGAAAAAAAACATATTGGAAATCTCACTACAAGCAGCAAATTAAGTTTTTCGCTTTCCAACAATGGAGGTGCTGTGGCTATTATTTCGGAGTCTGACGACGAGTTTGAATCAGATTTGATAACAAGTACGGAAGATGAACCAACTCCAATAGTTGATCTGTCTCAAAATTCCAATCGAGACAACGAAACGGCTGAAAATATTAAAGACAATAATTCAATGCCCATAAATACTTTTGAAACTCCCAATAGTATCAAAAATAAAATTGAAGTTTTGAAATTATATCCCAATCCTGCCGAGAATTTCATTACAATCGAAAATGTCGAAAAAAAGATTATGATTTTTGATGTTAACGGAAGAAAAGTGTTGGAAACAACCAACATCAAAGATAAAAATGAAATTGATATATCATGCTTGAAACGTGGACTTTATATTATCTCAGACGGCAAAAAGACAGCAAAATTTGTAAAACAATAACATTTTGAAACGAGATAAATTTTATAATACATTAATTTTCAATACCACGAAAAATGAATAAGATAGCAATGTAATAGGTATAAATTTTTAATTTATCACGAAAAAAAATGAAAAAAAATTTTTTCAATCAATATTAATATCTATATTTGCAGCGGTAAAACTTTACAATTTTTAAGATGGAAAATTTACAGATTGCAGAGAGCGCAAAAAGCCCGTACATTAATTTTGACTGCGAAAACGGTTTCTTGGAAATTCGCGGAAGGTCAATTATTGAAAACACGTTTTCGTTTTACGAGCCTGTGTTCAAAGTCCTTAGCGAATATGTAACTCAACCGCAAGCAAAAACTACGGTACATTTTGCTTTGGATTATTATAATACGAGTTCTCAGATTTGGATTTATAATATTTTGAAAGAACTTAATAAAATCAATGAAATCCCCGGCAAAGAATTGTCTATCACGTGGTTTTATAGTGATACCGATTTGTTGGAGGCAGGTAGGGATTTTCAAAATGTGTCTAAAGTGCCGATTACTTTAAAAGAGTCTACCGGTGGTTTCGACGACGGTTTGGATGATGAAATATAAACCAAGAAAATAAGGATTTAAATATTTTCCCATAACAACTATTATTTTATTAGTTTTGCCGTTTGGAATGTCTTTCAAGCGGCTTTTTTGTGTTATAAAATTATGAATTTCGAGCAAAAAATTAAAAACTTCAAAAAACTTCATCTTGTTATATTTGTGATTTTTTCTTTGATTATGTTTACAGTTTGGTCTTTGAAAGAATTCGGAAAAATTCTTCCTGCTTTTGAAGCATTTCAAAGTATTGTAATATTGCAATATGCAGCTATTTTTATAACATTTGGCGGTATAGTTTTCGGATATTATTTTTACGGAAAAGAGCAAAACAAATTCAAAGAAAATGCTTTAGAAACGATAAAACAAGAAAGTTTTTATTTTTCTAAAAAAGTTCAGAACATAATAATTTATGCTGTTTTTTGTTTTGACATTTTGCTTTTTGTCTTGACTGCTGAAAAACAATTTGCACTTTTTTCTGCGGTAACACTTATAATTTGCGCCGTTAATTTTCCGACTTTTGGAAAATACAAAAGGGATTATTTTGACGAAGACGATGATTCTTCACAAGAGGGACCTTTGGAGAATTAAGCGGTTAAATAACAGCGCATTTTACAACTTTTGCCGTATTATTTTCAACGAAAAACTCAATATGAAGATTTTCAAATTCAAATTTATAAATCTCTTTTGACGTTTTTTTGTACGCCGGTCTTGGGTCTTGATAAAGAATTTCTTTTACGGCAAGAATTTTTTTGTCGTTTTCTTTCAACGGTAATTCACATTCAAAAACCACATTATCAAGTATTTGTGGTTTTGGAAAAAAAATTGACTCTGCTTGGGGAATACAATCAGAATATTTTATGTAAGGTTTTATGTCATAAATCGGCGTTCCCGATAAAATATCAGACCCCGAAACTTCAATTACGGGGCCTGAAGTTTTGTCTATAAAAATTTTTTCTATTTTAACGGCAGACATTCCTAACGAGTTCGGGCGTAAAGGCGAACGGGTTGCAAAAACCCCGGTTTTTTTGTTTCCGCCTAAACGTGGCGGACGCACCAAAGGCGTAATTTCTTTGCCCGTGAATTTTGAAAATTCCCAAATAAGCCAGATGTGTGAATTTTTTTCCAAATCCCTTATAAAATCTGGGTTACGGAATTGTGGTTCAAAAATGATTTTTGATAAAACATTTTTAGCAAGACCGGCTTGTCTGGGAATTCCGAATTTTTGCTCGAATCCGTTGAAAATATGAGCGATAGGATAGATTGTTAAACTCATGCCTATTCGTTGCTTTCCATTAATTCGTATAATGCCGGGGGCAAAGTGTCGATTTTAACGGGTCTTCCGTTCATGGTTACTGCGCAGGTGATAAGACCGTTGAGTATTAATTTGCCGCTGTCTTTTAAGTAAATATTTTCTATGAACTGAAATTTTACGTAATTGATTCTGCGTAAAGCAAGTTTTACTACAAATTCATCGCCGCTTGTAAGAGGTGCTTTGTATTCTAATTCGGATTTTATGACCACGGGGTTGATACCTTGGCGGTGCATTTGCGCAAAATCGTTGTTAGCGGTGCGTATAAATTCGTGCCTTGTGTGTTCGAGGTAGTTTTGATAAACGGCATTATTTACAATGCCTTGAAGATCACATTCATAATCACGGACTTTAAATTCAAGTTCGTAAATGTAATTGTAAATTTCCTGTTTCATATTCTTAAAATATTTTTAAGCAAATTTATTGATTATTTTTGATTTTTGTATTATAATTTTTATTAATTTTGCAGTCGAAGTGTTAAAAAAAAATACAATGAACAATACGGTTGCAAAAACTATCACCGAAGAACAGTTGGCCGAATGGTATTCTAAACTTGAGATAGGGGAGGATAGTTGTATCGACTTTTATGTTGATATATTGAAAAAATACAAAGCTCCTATGCTTGAAGTTAATTGTGGAACGGGTAAAATACTAACTCGTTTACAGGAGTTAGGGGTTTATTGTGACGGTTTGGAGGCCTCAAAAGAGCAACTGAGTATTTGTAGCGAAAGACTTAACGCTATCGGCAAAGAAGCACAACTTTTTAATGCCGATTTTTCGGACGTTATTTTGCCGAACAAATACAATGCGATTTTTATACCTCACGGAACGTTTTGTATTATAGCCGATATTGAAAAAGCGAAACATTGTTTGGATTTGTTTTTTTCGGCTTTGGAAAATGGTGGAACGTTGGTTTTGGATGTCTTCGTGCCATGGAAAGCTATTGAAAAACACAATGATAAATGTTGGAAAATCAGTCGGACTTATTACGATGCAAAAACCGGAGAGGATTTTGTATTTTCTTATTTCGACGATTTTGACTTTGCATCTCAAGTCAGAACAACACATCTGAAATATGAGATTTTTTGTAACGGCGAATTAGTATCCGTGCGTTTTGACGTTGTCAGAAACCATTGGTATGGAAACAACGAATTAAAATTGATGCTTGAAAAAGCCGGTTTTGATTCTGTTACGAGCGAAACCGTTTTTTACAAATCCTCAGACGATTATTCAACTTTGTTTACCGCTTCAAAACTGAAATAATTTTTTTATTCGGTTTTGTCTTTTGTAACTAATACGTAAAAAATATTTCGTCTTGAAAGTGCTTCATCGCATCTGAAAGGCTGTTTGAATGTGTAAAATAGCATTTCGTTTTCTTTTGAGCGGACTTTATACGTAAAAGAGTGTTTGGACAAGTCATTTTCAACGAGATCTCCGATTTTTGAAAGCATATCAATATAAGTTTCAAAAACTTGTCTGTCTTTGCTTACTAAACCGAACGAAATACACTCGTTGTTTTCGATGTCAATTTCGTATTTATAATACGGGTAACCGACTGATGTTTTGCAAGTTAAAACAATGGTCGTATTATTTACGGTGTCAACTTTTACGGTAAATTCGGGGTCTTCGTTAAATTTTCCCCAAATATGTCCGTAATTTTCACCGAGCATATTGTATTGAGCGTAATTGGTTGAAAACGCAATAGTTATAATAATGATTGTTAAAAGTGCCTTCATCAAAAAATAATTAAGTTTTCGGCTGCAAATTTATGAAACTTTCTTGGTTTTTAATAACGTGTACAGTAATTTTTTTGTGTTAAATCCTTGTTAAAAAATACGATACCCATTCTGAACATTTCTATTGCGACTGATTTAGAATTGGATTGCATAATTTCTTTCCATGCTTTTGACATTTCTTTTGACCAGTTAATATCGTCAAAAACCGCAATTGTATTTTTGCCGGCGTGTTTTTTTATGATTTCAAAATACTTTTTGGTGGCGGCGTAAGTATGATTTCCGTCAACGAAAATTAATTCGATGTCAGAATTTTTTGTTAAAATATCTTCCAAAGCATTATCGAAATTATCGTTAATGCACTCAATATTGTTGAGTCCTAATTTTTTGAAATTTTTTGCGGCAAACTCAGAAGTTTCTTTTGAAGCTTCAACTGTTATAACGGATGAGTCTTTGCAACCGCTTGATAAATAAATCGTTCCGATGCCGATTGAGGTTCCGAGTTCAAGTATTTTTTTAGGTTTTAGATACGCGCTCATTCTTTGCAAAAGCCGTCCGTATTTTCCGAAAGACGAACTTTTTACGGCAATTTTAGAAACTTTTTCTTCTTTTATGGTTTTGCCGTCGCCTTTTGCACCGATTGATAGGGTATGTAAAATTTCTTTTGAGGCTTTATACTCTTTTAAAGTGTTTTCAGCTAAAGAATAATCAAATTTTTCTTTAGGGAAAATTACGTATTTGAAAAAATGAAAGATATTTGGGGAATGAACCCTGTGTCCGTTATAATATCCGGAACAAATAAAATGTTTCAGTGAAAATAATGTGTCCATATATTGAAAAAAATGTAAGGGCGGAAAAAAATCCCCGCCCCTGCAAAAAAATTATCTGATAATAGTTGCGTTTCTATCGGGACCAACAGAAATCATTTTGATCGGAACTTTTACAAAATTAGCGATAAATGCAAGATAATCAACTAATTCGGTAGAAAGTTCTTTTTCTGATTTCGCGTTTGAAATGTCTGTTTTCCAGCCTTTGAACTCTTTGTAAATAGGTTTAACATCTTCTTCTACGTCAAAAGGCATTGCTAATGTTTCTTTTCCGTTGATGTTGTAAGCAACGCAAGCTTTAATCGTATCGAAGTCGTTCATTACATCGCTCTTTGTAACAATAAGTTGTGTAACACCGTTAATCATACAAGAGTATTTAAGTTCAACGAGGTCGAGCCATCCTGTTCTGCGCGGACGTCCTGTTGTTGCTCCGAATTCGCCACCTGCGGTGCGGAGTTTTTCACCCGTTTCGTCAAAAAGTTCGGTCGGGAAAGGACCTGCGCCGACACGTGTGCAGTATGCTTTGAAAATACCGTAAACTTCACCGATTTTTTGAGGAGCAACGCCCATACCCGTACAAGCACCGGCACAAATTGTGTTAGAACTTGTTACGAAAGGATATGTTCCGAAATCAATGTCAAGCATTGTTCCTTGTGCGCCTTCTGCCAAAACAGATAAGTTTTCGTCCAATTTTTCGTTTATAAACATTTCTGAATCAACGAATTCAAATTGTTTCAAACATTCTATTCCTTCAAACCAGCCTTTTGTGAATTCTTCCAAAGAAAAATCTTTGAAACCTAAATTGTCAATTTCTTTCAAATGGCGGGCAGTGAGTTTATCGAATTTCTCTTTGAAACCGGGCAACAAAATGTCGCCGACTCTTAAACCGTTTCTTGAAATTTTATCGGTGTATGTCGGACCGATACCTTTGAGGGTACTTCCGATTTTAGATTTACCTTTTGCGGCCTCGTTAGCGGCGTCCAAAATTCTGTGTGTCGGCAGGATTAGGTTTGCACGTTTTGCGATTTTGAGGCAGTTTTTAATTTCGGGGTTTTCTTTTGCGATAACATCGATTTCGCTTTTGAAAATACCAGGATCCAAAACCACACCGTTACCGATTACATTGATTGCACCGTTTGTAAAAATTCCGGAAGGAATGGTGTGGAGAACGAATTTTTTACCATTGAATTTCAAGGTATGACCGGCGTTAGGACCGCCTTGAAACCTTGTTACGATATTGTATTTCGGAGCGAGTACATCGACGATTTTGCCTTTTCCTTCATCGCCCCATTGAAGACCTAATAATACGTCTATTTTCATTTTTTTGTATTTTTTATTTTTTTTAAAATTTTTCAGTTAATAAAATATTCCGGCGTTTTTGCGCAATTTGTTGTCGTCTAAATACTTAACGAGCTTTTCTTGCGGTATTGAACCAATCCGTTTTTCACACAAATTTTCGTTTGTAAATTTAGTGATAATAATTGTTATTAAGAAATTTTTTTGTGGAAAATTTAAAAATTCCGAAAAAATATTTCATTCTGAAAAAAGTTTTATATATTTGCGACAAAATAATTTTTTACTGATTCTCAATGGAAAATTTAGATACTCAAAAGCAGGTTGCAAAATTCCTGCTTGACATTAATGCAGTTAAATTGCAGCCTGAAAACCCTTTTACATGGGCCTCGGGTTGGAAATCTCCGATTTACACCGACAACCGCAAAACACTTTCTTACCCTGAAGTGAGAAGTTTCTTAAAGAAATGTTTTGCTGATATTATCAAAACACAATACCCTGATACAGAATTAATTGCAGGCGTTGCAACGGGAGCTATTGCCGTTGGTGCCTTGGTTGCTGACTATTTGGGGTTGCCTTTTGTTTATGTCAGAAGTTCCAACAAAACCCACGGTCTTGAAAACATAGTTGAGGGAGTTTGTTCTAAGGGACAAAAAACCGTTGTGATTGAAGATTTGGTTTCAACAGGAATGAGCAGTTTGAAGGCTGTCAGTGCGTTACGTAATTTAGAATGTGATGTTAAGGGTATGCTTGCGATTTTCACATACGGTTTTCCCGTTGCAGAAAATGCGTTCAAAGAGGCAGATTGCAAACTTCAGACTTTAAGTAATTATAATGCGTTAGTTGAATTAGCCTTGCAAACGGGTTATATCCGTCAGGAGCAGTTGCAGACGATTCTTGATTGGAGAAAAAGTCCAGAGACTTGGGGTGTTTAAAAATTTAATTGTTTTAGAAAGAAAATGATGAAATCAATGACCGGTTACGGCAAAGCTGCACTTTGTCTTAACGGTAAAAATTTTGAAACAGAAATCCGCTCGTTGAACGGCAAAACACTTGATTTAAGTACTAAATTGCCGTCTAATTATAAGGATAAGGAATTGGAAATCCGCTCGTTAATATCTTCAAGAATGGAGAGGGGAAAAGTGGATTTTTCTTTGACTTTTACAATTGACGATGTCTCTGACGAGATTGTTAAAATCAACGAACCGCTTTTGAAAGCATATTATAATAAAGTGGTTTCTATTTCTAATTCGCTTGGTGTAGAGCCGGATAAGAATATGATTTTAACATCGCTTTTAAGAGTTCCTGATGTCCAGAGGCTTGAACCCGAAAAAACAAGTGAGGAAGAGTGGCAGAAGATTTCAGGAATGATTAACACGGCTATCGACGAATTAGATAAATTCCGTATTCAAGAAGGTAAGACTCTGAGAGATGACTTTTTGAAACGTGTTAATTTGATACTCAGTTATTTAGACAAGGTAGAACCTTTGGAGAAAAACCGTATTAACATTATCAAAGAGAGGATTCTTCAAAGATTTGAGGAGTTGAAAACTACTATTGAGGTTGATAAAAATCGTCTTGAACAAGAACTTATTTATTATATCGAAAAACTTGATATTACAGAGGAAAAAGTAAGACTTAGAAATCACTGCAAATATTTTGTAGAAACTATTGATTCTGAGGATTCTACGGGTAAAAAATTGGGTTTTATTGCTCAAGAAATGGGTCGTGAAATCAACACTTTAGGTTCTAAGGCTAATGATGCTGAAATTCAGAAACTTGTAGTGATGATGAAGGACGAATTAGAAAAAATTAAGGAACAAGTTTTAAACATATTATAAAAATGGATTTATTAAAAGGTAAAACGGCTGTCATCACGGGTGCAGCACGCGGCATAGGCAAAGCCATTGCTTTGAAATTTGCTCAAGAAGGCGCAAACATTGCTTTCACGGATTTGGCAATCAACGAAGATGCCGAAAATACAAAAAAAGAAATTGAGGCTTTAGGAGTTAAAGTTAAGGCATACGCTTCTAACGCTGCTGATTTTCAACAGACAGAACAAGTTGTTAATCAGATAATTGAAGATTTTGGTACTTTAGACGTTTTGGTTAACAACGCTGGTATTACAAAAGACGGCTTGATGCTCAGAATGTCAGAGGCTCAGTGGGATGCGGTTATTAATGTTAATTTGAAATCGGCTTTCAACTTTATCCATGCTTCTTTGCCTCAGATGATGAAACAAAGAAAAGGTGCTATTATTAATATGGCGAGTGTTGTTGGCGTTCATGGTAATGCTGGTCAAGCAAACTACGCATCTTCAAAAGCTGGTTTGATTGCTCTTGCAAAATCAGTTGCACAGGAAATGGGACCTAAAGGTATTCGTGCTAATGCTATTGCTCCGGGCTTTATTGAAACGGCTATGACGGCAGCTCTTCCTGAAAAAGTTAGAGAAGAGTGGAAGAAAAAAATTCCGTTACGTCGTGGCGGTACACCTGAAGACATTGCTGAGGTTGCAACATTCTTAGCAAGTGATATGTCGTCATACGTTACCGGTCAGGTAATCCAAATTGACGGCGGTATGAATATGTAGTTAATTGACAATTGAAAATTGACAATTATGAGTTTTTTAATTGCCAATTTTCAATTGTTGATTATCAATTATTAGTTTTCGTTTTTTTATCAATTATCAATTGTCAATTGTCAATTATGAATTGTCAATTTTCAATTTTCAATTTTAAATTTTTTTTAAGATTATGGGATTTTTTTCATGGCTTTTCGGTTCTAAGACAAAAACGGAAGACGTTACGAAATATAAAAAGGGAATGGTAACGGCAAGTATTTTGAACGCCCGCAAAAAACCTTCCGCTAAGGCTAAAGTTTTGTATCAACTCAAGAAAAATACCGTTGTAACCGTTATGAATACAGAGGATAAATGGTACAAAATTTCAACGCAGTTAGGTCAGGCTTACTGCATGAGGGAATATATCCAGATCAAAGAAGAAATCGAAAAACTCGTTGTTAATGCTAACGTCTTGAATGTCAGGTCGTTTTATTCTACCGACAGTACTGTTTTGGGAAAAGTAAAAAAGGGAAGTATTTTTATAGTTCTTTCAAAACATAGCGGGTGGTATGGCATTGATTTTAACGGACAAAAAGGCTTCGTTAATGCCGATTATGTTTCGCTTTTGACGGACGGCAAGACGATTTCGGGCGGCGATACTAATAAAAAGGACACTAAAACTGACACTTCAAAAAATACCGATACAAGAACATTTTTCAATTCCCGCAAGGATTTGGCAACGGTAGCTTTGGCTCCTAAAAAGCTTCTTTCGGATGCGGGTTTGGACAAATACGGCAAGATTGCAGTTAAAACATGGAATAATTACGGTAACCTTATTTCCGTGATTAGTAAGGAGTTAGGCATTGATGTAGAAATAGCTTTAGCAGTGATTTGCGTTGAAAGCGGCGGCAGCGGATTCTCCTCTGACGGCAAAATGATTATCCGTTTTGAAAATCACGTATTCTATACATATTTCGGTGCAAAATCCGAAGAAGACAAGAAAAAATACGACGAACATTTTACTTTTGATGCTAAAAACCGTCGTAACGGTCATCAGTACCGTGCTAAAAAATCTGACGATTGGAAAACCTCGCACAACGGTCAGGCTACGGAATGGGAATCTCTTGAAATTGCCCGTTCGTTGTCGGAGACAAATGCGCTTTATTCTATTAGTATGGGTGCACCGCAAGTGATGGGTTTCAATTATAAAAGTATAGGCTATTCGTCAGTAAAAGATATGTTTGAGGCTTTTTCAAAAGACATCCGTTATCATATAATGGCATTATTTGATTTCTGTACTGCAAAGAGTACGAGGGTTCAGTACCTTTTGACGGGTGATTTTCTTTCGTTTGCAAAAGAATACAACGGACTTACCGCTCCTGAGGCATACGAAAAACGTCTTCAACAGTATTACGACATTTACAAAGAAATTTTAAAATAATGATAAGTACGGTTGTATCGGATTATCCGTGGTATTTTTTTATTCCATGTTTTTTAACGGCTGCGGTTTTAACAGCCGTTTCTTATTATAAAAACAAAAAACTCACTGAATTTCAGCCGTTTAAAATTTATATTTTATCAGGGTTAAGGTTTTTTGCGTTGTTTTTGACGGGGCTTTTGTTGTTGAATATTTTTGTTAAAACGACTTCAAAACGTGTTGAAAAACCTATTCTTGCCATGGTTGCCGATAATTCGGAATCTATGCTTTTGCGTTTTAAGGACGAGCCGCAAAAATTTTTACAATCGGAATTTTTTGCTGCAAAACAAAAATTAGAAGAAAAATATAACGTCAAGTATTTCAAATTTGGCGAAAATTTATCGCAGGCTTTAGGGGCTGAGGATTTTAAATTTGACGAAAAATATACGGATTTTTCAAATATGTTTGACGGTTTGAAATCCGTGCTTTACAATACTAATTCGGGAGCTGTCGTTCTTCTTTCGGACGGAATTTCCAACAAAGGACAGAATCCTGTTTATGCAGCATCTTCTTCGGGACAGAAAATTTTTACCGTAACACTCGGAGATACAACTTCTTACAAAGATTTAAGCATTTCAAAAGTCCGTTACAACGAAACAGCTTTTCTTGACAACGAGTTTCCTTTGGAGATTTCAGTCAATGCTAAGATGTTGAAAGATAAACAGACTGTTTGTCAGATATTTCACGATGGTAAAAAGGTTTTTGAAACGCCCGTTCAAATAAAATCGGATGGTTTTTCTACGGAAGTTTCCACGACGTTAAAAGCCTCGAAAAAGGGTCTTCAAAAATATGAGATTCATTTGAAATCGCTTGAGGGCGAGATTACTGAGGTCAATAATAGTCGTGAAATTATAATTGAGGTTATTGACGATAAATATAAAGTTTTGTTGCTTTCCGCTATGCCGCACCCTGATGTCGCAGCACTTAGAAACGCTTTGTCGCAAAACTTGAGTTATGATTTGGAAGTCGCTATGGTTGAGGATTTTAACAAAAAAATATCGACATACGACCTTGTGATTTTGTTTCAACTTCCTTCCCTTGGATTCAATACTGAGCGTATTTTTGAGGAGATAAAATCCAAAAATATCCCGACGCTTTTTGTTTTGGGACATCAGACTGATTATCAGAAGTTTTCTCAGGTCAATTCTTGCCTTGAAATCGTTAAAAACGGAAATAATTTTGATGACGCCTTGTTTATGGAAAATTCAGGTTTTTCGGTTTTAACATTTGAAAACGGTGTTGAGGGGTTGTTGAAATCCTCGCCTCCGCTTTCGTGTGCTTTCGGTGAATACAAACTTTTGCCGAGAGCGCAAGCCTTTGCATATCAAACAATTAGGGGCGTTAATACGTCAAAACCGCTGATTGTTGTTTCAGAGCCGGGCAAAACGAAATCCGCTGTAATAGCGGGAGAGGGGGTATGGCGTTGGAGGATAGATAGTTACCGTCGTTTTTTGAATCATGAAAAATTCGATTTGTTTGTAACGAGATTATCGCAGTTTTTGTTGAAACGCAGCGACAGAGAAATGTTTTCGCTTTCGGCGAAGAAAATTTTTTCGGAAAACGAGCCGGTTTATTTCAATGCTAAACTTTTTGACAAAGCTTTTGAGCCTATTTCTGATGGAAATATAACGATGGAAATAGTTTCTCAAGATGGTGTTAAGAGTAATTATAAATTTGAAAATACGGGTTCGGGTTATTATTTGAGAATTGATAATTTGCTTCCCGGAGTCTATGATTATAAGGCAGTTGCGGTTTCAAACGGCAGTGCCTCTTTAGTTAAAACGGGTTCGTTTACTATTAAAGAAATAAAAACCGAGGCCGAAAATTTAACGGCTGATTTTTCGGTTATGCAAAAGATTTCTTCTTCAACTTCTGGTAAGAGTTATTTTTCGGAAAATTTTTCATCCTTAGTTGATGATTTAATGCAGAATAGCGCTATTAAACCTGTGGTTTACAACGATATAACTACGTCTTCGTTAATGAGCAAGAAAATATTGTTTTTCATAATTTTGTTGCTTTTTTCAGCGGAATGGTTTTTGAGAAAATATTGGGGAACTCTCTGAAAAAATAGCGCAAAAAAAATTAAAACAAAAATCGGTATGGACAAAAAAACTATTGAAAAAAAAATATCTGATTTGCGGGATTTTCTCAATCGCTGCAATTATGAATATTATGTGCTTAATAGTCCTAAAATCTCTGACTATGAGTACGATATGAAATTAAAGGAGCTTGAAAAACTTGAGACTGAAAATCCCGAGTTTTTTGATTCGGCATCGCCTACGCAGCGTGTCGGCAGCTACGAAAATCAGGAGTTCAAGCAGGTTAAGCATAAATATTCAATGCTCTCGCTTGCAAACACTTACAATGAGGGAGAAATCCGTGATTTTGATGCGAGAATACGCAAGCTTTTGCCTTCTGGTGAGGATTTTGAATATGTTTGTGAGTTGAAATTTGACGGTACGAGTATTTCTTTGACTTATGAAAACGGACGTTTGGTAAGGGCTTTAACCCGTGGTGACGGACAAAAGGGCGACGATGTAACCTCTAACGTAAAAACCATAAAATCAGTACCTTTGAAGCTTTATTCTGAGGGTTATCCTAAGGAATTTGAGATTCGCGGTGAGATTCTTATGCCTCATTCCTCATTTGAAAAACTCAATCAGGAGCGCACGGAAATCGGTGAACCGCTGCTTGCAAATTGCCGTAATGCAGCTGCCGGAGCCTTGAAAACGCAAAACTCGTCCATTGCGGCAAAACGCGGATTGGATTGTTACCTTTATTATCTTTTGATGGATAATTTGCCGAGCGATTCGCATTTTGAAAACATGAAAATTGCCCGCTCTTGGGGGTTTAAGGTTTCTCAAAATACCGTTAAAGCCAAAAATATCGAGGAGATAATTTCTTTTATAAATTATTGGGACAAAGAGCGTTATAATTTGCCATACGATATTGACGGCATTGTTATAAAGGTAGATAAAATTTCGCTGAGGGAAAAACTTGGTTTTACGGCAAAGACTCCGCGTTGGGCGATTGCTTATAAATTCAAAGCGGAAGAGGCTGCCGTTAAGCTTTTATCCATTGATTATCAAGTAGGTAGAACGGGAATAATAACGCCCGTTGCGAATCTCGAACCGGCACATTTGGCGGGAACAATTGTAAAGCGTGCTACACTTCATAACGAGGATATTATCCGCAGTCTTGATCTTCATGAGAATGATACCGTTTATATCGAAAAGGGCGGTGAAATCATTCCGAAAATTACGAGAGTTGATTTAACAAAGCGCGTTGAAGGTTCAAAACCGATAGAATACATAACAAAATGTCCTGTTTGCGGTACTCAGTTGGTTAGAAATCCGGGTGAAGCAGGGCATTATTGTCCGAATTATATGGGCTGTCGTCCGCAAATTACGGGCAAAATTATTCATTTCGTAACCCGTAAAGCTATGAATATCAACTGCGGAGAGGCTACTATTGAAATGCTTTTTAATGTAGGATTGATAAAAAACTATGCTGATATTTACGAACTTAAAGTCTCGGATTTGGAGTCTTTGGAACGTTTTGGTAGAAAATCTGCGGAGAATTTTGTTAAAAGCGTAAATGATTCAAAATCAGTACCTTTTGAGCGTGTACTTTATGCTTTAGGTATCCGTTACGTAGGGGAGGGGGCGGCTAAATCTTTGGTCAAAACTTTCAAAAATATCGACAATTTGATTAACGCCTCAAAAGAGGAGCTTTCTAAGGCTCAAGACATAGGCGAAATCATTGCCGAAAGTGTTTTTTCGTGGTTTAGAAACAATGATAATATCTTAATTTTGAACCGTTTGCGTTCTGTTGGTTTGCAGTTTGAAATTGCAGAATCTGAGGCCGAAAATCAAATAAAAAGCGATAAATTATCGGGTAAAAGTCTTATCGTAACAGGAAGTTTTTCTTCGCCGAAACGCCGTGAAGAATTGGAGGAAATGGTTACTTTGAACGGTGGAAAACTTCAATCCTCGGTTAATGCTAAAACTGATTTTGTGGTTGCAGGTGAAAAACCCGGCGCCTCAAAAATCAAAAAAGCAGGAGAATTAGGAACAAAAATCATTTCCGAAGAGGAATTTTTGGAGATGTTGAAGTAAAAAAAAGTTTGCAAACCCGTTTTAAACATCGAAGAGCAGGTTAAAATTAATATTTATAACTCTTTGAAAATCAACGAAAAACAAAATAATAAAAAAAACAGACAAAAAAAATGATAAAAAATTTGCGTATTTGGCAGAAAATCATTTATTTTGCACTCTGAAAGTAAGAGGAGGTTGTGAAAACTTCCCACAAGAGAAAATTATTAACATATAAAGAAAATGTCACGAATTTGCGAAATTACAGGAAAAAGGTTGCAGAGAGGAAATAATGTTTCTCACTCGCACAGAAAAACGAAAAAGGCTTTCATGCCGAACTTGCACGTTAAAAAGTTTTATTTAGAAGAGGAAGAGCGTTGGGTAACGTTGAAAGTATCTGCCTCAGCTATTCGTTCAATCAGCAAAAATGGTCTTCAGGCTACTTTGAAAGAAGCTGCTAAAAAAGGCTATTTGGTTAATTATTAATCACTAAAGTAAAAAGGAAAAGAAATGGCAAAGAATAAAAACAGAGTTCAAGTAATTCTTGAATGTACAGAGCAGAAAGAATCAGGCGTTGCAGGTATGTCTCGTTATATTACAACGAAAAACAAAAAGAACACGACTCAGCGTCTTGAACTTAAAAAGTACAATCCGTACTTGAAAAAATATACTATTCACCGTGAAATTAAGTAAAAAATTATAAGAAATGGCAAAGAAAGTAGTAGCAACCCTTAAAAAGGAAGATAGTGCAGCAAGCGCATTAACAAGAATCGTTAAAGCTGTTAGATCACCGAAAACCGGTGCTTACTGTTTCAAGGAATTAATCGTTCCTCAGTCTGAAGCTAAAGAAGCTTTGAAAGATTTGAAATAAGATTTTTCTTTTTTTTAAGATAAATCTTTCGCGAAAGAAAAAAACGGGTACATTTCAGTTTTTGAAATGTGCCCGTTTTTTTTTCGTTAAAAAAAATTTGGCTGTAATAAAAAAAATTATTAATTTTACCCAAAAGGCGAGTGTAAAGTATTGCACGTTAAAACGCTGATTTTTAATCAATTAGAATAAAAGGCTATGGGACTTTTCGGTTTTTTTTCAAAGGAAAAAAAAGACAGCCTCAACAACGGACTGGCTAAAACTAAAGAAAGCGTATTTAAAAAACTTCAACGCGCAGTTGTCGGAAAATCAAAAGTAGACGACGAAGTGCTTGATAATCTGGAAGATGCACTGATTACTTCTGATGTCGGCGTTGATACTACCATCAAAATTATAAAACGTCTTGAAGAAAAAGTTGCTCAGGATAAGTATCTTAACACTGCTGAGTTGAACAAAATCTTGAAGGATGTTATCATTTCGCTTTTGAACGAAAACCCTGCCAACAATTTTACTGACAGTATTGCAACCAAAGACGGCAAACCTTATGTCATTATGGTTGTGGGGGTAAACGGTGCTGGAAAAACAACGACTATCGGAAAACTTGCAAATCAGTTCAAGCAAGCTGGCAAAAAAGTTTATCTCGGTGCTGCTGACACTTTCCGTGCTGCGGCAGTCGAGCAATTGGACATTTGGGCGCAACGTGCTGATGTTCCGATTATTAAGCAAAGTATGGGTTCTGACCCGGCTTCGGTTGCTTTCGATACATTGAACTCCGCTGTTGCTAACAAGGCCGATGTTGTGCTTATCGATACTGCAGGTCGTCTTCATAATAAAATCAATCTTATGAATGAACTTTCCAAAATCAAGAGGGTTATGACCAAGGTTATTCCTGATGCGCCTCATGAAGTGCTTTTGGTTTTGGACGGTAGTACGGGACAGAATGCTTACGAACAGGCTAAACAGTTTACTTTGGCAACCGATGTTACGGCTTTGGCTCTGACAAAACTCGACGGCACGGCTAAAGGCGGTGTTGTTATCGGTATCAGCGATCAGTTCAAAATTCCAATCAAATACATCGGTGTCGGTGAAAAAGTTACTGACCTTCAACTTTTTGATAAGGAACAGTTCGTAGATTCTCTTTTCAGCGATTAAAAAAAATGGAAATTTACTTTGCACCGCTTCAAGGTTTTACTGATTTCGTGTATAGAAATTTTCATGCAAAATATTTTTCGGGCGTGGACAAATACTTCACGCCTTTTTTGCGTGTCGAAAAAAACGATGTCAGAAAAAAAGATAAAGCCGATTTGATAAATTCGTTATCCTTGTTTAAATCTTCGGATTCGGGTATTGAATTAGTGCCGCAGATTATAGTAAATTGTCGTGAAGATGTTGAAATTTTGGTGCAATTTCTTGAAAATCAAGGATTTAGGGCTTGCGATTTGAATTTTGGTTGTCCTTTTCCGCAACAAAGTCATCATTTTTACGGAGCGGGAATTTGGGATAAACCCGAAAAAGTTTGTGAAGTTTTTGAGGCTTTGAAATTGTTTCCTGAAATTTCTTTTTCTCTAAAAATGCGCCTTGGAAACACTTCGCTTTCTCAAACCGTTGATTTACTTGATGTTATAAATTCTGCTGATTTTCGTTTTGTTACCGTTCATCCGAGATTGGCAAAACAGATGTATTCCGGCGAAATAGATTTTCAAGGCTTTGAGGTTTTATATTCTAAAATTAAAAAGCCGATAGTTTTCAACGGTGATTTATTGAGTGTTCAGGATATTGAAGCTGTTGAAAAAAAATATCCGGATTTGAAGGCGGTGATGATTGGACGGGGATTGCTTCGGAATCCGTTTTTAGCGGAAAATTTCAAAAATAAAAATTCTGCGTTTGACAAACAGCGGTTTTTAAATTTTCAAAATGCGTTAATCGAAGGTTATTTAGCGCAGTATCAAAATTCTGAATTTATGGTTTTGGACAAGATGAAAACTTTTTGGCAATTCTCGAACGCAGATTCCAAAATGTTGAAACGAATAAAAAAAGCAAAATCAATTTCTGAATATATAAGTTTTTCTGCAATGGCAGTTAGCGAAAAAAAATAAGGGACGTTTCTTTTTTTTAAGAACGTCCCTTAAAATTTTTTATTTAATTTTTATTTTCTCTTTTGTTGTTTTTTCATTGCTTCCAATTGTTGGCGTTGAGCCTCTTCCAATCTTGCTAAAAATCCCGTTTTCTTTTTTGTTGAATTTTTAGCGGCTTTGGAATTGAGTTTTTCCAAAAGAGCATTTTCGTCTAAGGTTCTGCGGATTACCATCATTTGGATTATCGTTATGATATTCGATAAGAAATAATAATAACTCAAACCTGAAGAATAATCGTTGAACCAAAATACCATCATTACCGGCATTAAATACATCATCATTTTCATTCCGGGCATTTGCTGCTGACCGGTATCCATTTGTGATGAATTTATTTTCGTTGAAACCACCATTGCTATCGCCATCAAAAGCGTGAACAAACTTACGTGGTCACCGTACCATGGAATACTGAATGGCAAATCCAAAATTGAATCGTATGATGACAAATCCGTTGCCCAAAGGAAACTTTGTTGTCTCAACTCGATTGATGCAGGGAAGAAATTGAACATCGCAATCAAGATAGGCATTTGTAACAAAAGCGGCATACATCCTCCTAACGGACTGATTCCCACTTTCTTATAAAGTGCCATGATGGCTTGCTGTTTTTGCATAGCCTGTTCTTGTTTGGGATATTTTTTGTTGATTTCCTCAATTTGCGGTTTCAAAACGCGCATTGAAGCCGTTGATTTATACGATTTGTAAGTCAAAGGGAAAATTACAACTTTGATTATAATCGTCATTATCAAGATTATAAGTCCGTAACTTGAAATGAACGAACCCAACCAGTTGAAAAGAGGAATTATCGCATAACGGTTTATCCAACCGAAAATGCCCCAACCAAGCGGTACTAATTCTTGAAGTCCTAAATCTTCGTTTTCAGCTAAAGTAATGTCTTTCAAGATTTTGAACTGGTTAGGTCCGAAATAAAAAGCCATTGCTTTTGAAGTGTCAGCCGAAGAAAATCCGATTTTTGATGACATAAATTTGAAATTTCCGTTGTTGCTGACATTCTGAAAACTAACGTCTGCATTCGGAAAATCCGTTTTTGAAATCAAAACCGAGGAGAAAAATTCACCTTTGTATGCAATCCATTTCAACGAACCCGTTAAATTTTTTGCATCATTGTCTGAGGTCAGCGACAAATATTCTGAACTTTCGTCATCGTATTTGTAATAAAGTCCGGAGTGTTGCGATTCCCATTTGTTACCTCTTTCAAGAACTGGGAGATATTGGTTCCATGTGAAATCAATGTAACTCGAATTCCTATTAACAACGTTTTCCAATTTGTGGAAAGTTATCGTATAATCGAGAAGGTAACTGTCGTTTTCCAAAGAGTATGCAAATTCCAGCCATGAATCTTCATTGACTTTTGCTCTTAAAACTGCTTTAGCGGGTGAATCTTTTGTTGCAGAAATTTCTTTTTGGTAACCGTTGTATTCAAAATAGAGGTTTT
Source organism: Bacteroidales bacterium (assembly GCA_017544805.1). Lineage (GTDB taxonomy): Bacteria > Bacteroidota > Bacteroidia > Bacteroidales > UBA3824 > UBA3824. The sequence goes on from JAFYDK010000137.1 coordinate 28,179, forward strand.
TTGTTGAAACTGCTTTCGAGCCGCAGAAAAAGTCAAAACCCATTTCATTTTGCGGATCATCTTTTATAACCGTTAATGCCTCGCCTGAATAAGTTTTGTAACCTAAAACCTCAACTGATGAAATTTTAGCACCTTTTGAAGAAAGTTTCACTTTGATTTTTTCGTTTTGCAAAACGATTTCCTGTTTTTCTCCGAAAGCGCATTTTGAAAAATCACCGAAACTTGCCGCATAATTTGATCTTTGTGCGGAGTCAGCCTCAGAAAGAGTTTCTTCCGTATTGTTTTTTGCAAGTGAATCCCTTAGTTTTTGTTGTTCAAGTTCTGCTTCGTATTTTTGTTTCATAACCGCCGCAGCCGAGTCCCTTAAACGTTTTTGATGTTGAATTTCTTCCTGGCTCGGACGGTTGTAAATTGAAAAACCGATAAAAATTGCAATGCAAAGTATAATGCCTATTATTGTATTTTTGTCCATTTTTTTTGTTTATGATACTTTTTTTTAAGAAACCGCAGCTTTGATAAATGCTACAAAGAGCGGGTGAGGAGCCTCAAAACGGCTTTTGTATTCGGGGTGAAACTGAACACCGACAAACCATTTGTGTGATTTTATCTCTACGATTTCTACCAAATCGCTGTCGGGATTTTTACCCGTTGCGCTCATGCCTTTTTCGGTCATTTCTTCTAAGTATGCGTTGTTGAACTCATAACGGTGTCTGTGTCTTTCTGATATTGTTTCTAAGCCGTAAGCCTTGAACGCATTGGAATTCAAATCCGAAATTTTGCATGGATAAGCTCCTAAACGCATTGTATGCCCCATGTTCGTAATCGTTTTTTGTTCTTCCATGATGTCGATAACGGGAGCATCAGTTGCAGCAAACTCTGTTGAGTTAGCGTTTTTAAGTCCTAAAACGTTACGGGCAAATTCTATTACAGCGCATTGCATTCCAAGACAAATTCCTAAAAAGGGAATGTTGTTTTCTCTTGCAAATTTTACTGCCGTGATTTTGCCTTCAATGCCTCTGTGTCCGAATCCGGGGGCTACGAGAATGGCTTTTTTGTCTTTTAACAATTCACTTGCGTTTTCCTCGGTGAGTTTTTCGCTGTGAATCCATTCGATGTTTAGTTTTACGCCGTTGACCATTCCGGCATGATTGAGAGCCTCGTGAATGGATTTGTAAGCGTCAGGAAGTTCAACATATTTGCCCACAACGGCTATATCAACACTTTCTTTGAGGTTGTAAAGTTTGTTGAGTTGATCTTTCCAATGTTCGAGATCCGGATCTTTTTTTATAGGGAGACGGAGTTTGGTCATTGCGACCTCGTCAAGTCCTTGATTATGAAGTAAAAGAGGAATTTCGTAAATTGATTTTGCATCGGGCGACTCAAAAACGGCATTTCTATCAACATTGCAGAAAAGTGCAACTTTGTGTTTGAGATTGCTGTTTAATGCGTGTTCCGTTCTTAAAACCAAAATATCGGGTTGAACACCGTTTTCTAACAACTGTTTTACAGAGTGTTGAGTTGGTTTGGTTTTCAACTCGCCGGCGGCAGCAAGGTAAGGCACTAATGTCAGATGTATGCAAAGAGCATCGGAGCCTAATTCCCATTTTAATTGTCTGACCGCTTCTATAAAAGGCAGTGATTCAATATCGCCGACAACGCCGCCGATTTCAGTTACGACAACGTCATAATCACCTTTTTTGCCCAAAAGCATTATCGAACGTTTGATTTCGTCCGTGATGTGAGGGACGATTTGAACCGTTTTTCCAAGATAATCGCCTTTGCGTTCTTTGTTGATGACGGATTGATAAATTCTGCCCGTGGTAACGTTGTTGGCCTGAGAGGTCGGACGGTTGAGAAACCTTTCGTAATGTCCGAGGTCCAAATCTGTTTCTGCACCGTCGTCGGTAACAAAACACTCACCGTGTTCGTAAGGGTTGAGAGTGCCCGGGTCTACGTTGAGATAGGGATCTAATTTCTGAATTGTAACGGAGTAGCCCCCCGCTTGGATAAGTTTGGCAAGTGATGATGCCAAAATTCCTTTTCCGAGCGAGGAGGTAACGCCTCCGGTTACAAAAATAAATTTTGTATTTGCCACTTGTGTTTAATTAAAAAAATGCGTTATTTTTTTTCCACCGTTTTATTAACGGTTTCATTGATGGCTTTTGTGAGCATTGAAGCGAGTTTTTCCAAACTTGAAATTTCTGCTTTCGATTTTTCGAGTTTTTTCTTAAAACCTTCAATCATGTTGTCAGCGTTTTTGGATTTAGCAAAAAAGCCGAGATTGTTTTCTGCTAAAACGACTTGTTGACGCAAATTTTCGATACGGTTTTTGATGCGTTCTTTTTCGCCTCTGAGTTTTTCGTAAGCCGAGGGCGAATTTTTAACCGATTCGATTAAGTTTTTGATTCTCATTTCGCTGCGTTTTGTCTCGTCGATGTTAATCTTATTGAACTGAGCATCAACGGCTTTGCGGAATTTGTCAAGGATTTTGTCCTTTTGAGAACGGGGAACTTGACCGATTTGCGCCCAACGTTTTTGAAACTCTTTTAAATTTGCAATGTTTTTCTCGTCGTTGTCAAGCAAAACGTAATTTTCAACTTCGGTAATAAGTTGTTGTTTTAGTTTTAAATTTTCGTCTTGCTCTTTGTCTTTTTCTTCAAAGTATTTTTGTTTGTTGTCGAAGAAATAATTGCAAGCCGCACGGAAACGCTGCCAAATTTCTTCAGAGTGTTTTTTAGGAACTGCGCCGATGGTTTTCCATTTAGCCTGAAGGTTTTTAAGGATTTCAGAAGTTTTTTTCCAATCGGTTGAATCTTTCAAACCTTCTGCTTGAACGCATAAATCCTCTTTTAACTGAAGATTATTGTCTGCCTCTTCTTTGTTTTGAGAATAAAAATCGCGTTTTTTCTCAAAAAATTTGTCGCAGGCAGCGCGGAAACGTTCGTAAACTTTGTTGTTGTATTTTTTAGGAGCAAAACCGATAAGTTTCCAAATCTGTTGAAGTTCAAGGATTTCCTTAGATTTAGCGTCCCATTCTTTGTGTGAGGTATATTCCAAAGCGATGATTTCTTCGGCTTTTTCGCAAATCATGGTTTTAGCCTTGTAGTTTTGTTCCTGATCTTTTTTGATGTTTTCGTAATATTCTTGATGGCGTTTGTTGATTTTTGTGGTCGCTTGTTTGAAACGTTCCCAAAGTTCTTCTTTTTGAGCAGGGGCAACAGGACCTATTTCACGCCATTGTTCGTGAAGTTTCTGAAGTTCTTTGAATGCTTTTACGATTTTTGTTTCGAGTAAAAGTTCTTCGGCTTTTTCGCAAAGCAAAATTTTAGCGTCTGTATTTTTCTTCAGGTCCAAATCTCTTAATTCTTTGTTGATTTTCACAAAGTCATAAAATCTTTCTACCTGATAATTATATGATTCCCAAAGTTTTTTAACCTCAGTTTGAGGAACCAAACCTATTTCTCTCCATTGTTTTTGAAGGTTTTTGAACTCTTCAAAAGTTTGATTCAAAGTTTCTTGAGAGTTAACGAGGTTTTCTATTTTGCTGACGATTTCTTGTTTGAGTTTCAGATTTTCCTGTTTCTGATTCTCTATCTGTTGATTGTAGATATTCCGTTTTTCGCGGTAGAGATTGTAATACTCCTTGAATTTTTCTTCCAAGGGGTCTTCTTGAGCCTTAAAATCTTTTTCTTCGTTTCCTTGTTCGATGAATTTTTGTTTTTGTTCATCAAGTTCGGCTCTGTGTTTTTTGTAAAAACAAGTTTTAATGTCTTCAATCTCCGCGCGGCAGTCTTGAGGAGTATCGCTACGGTTTACGATTGCAAAGAGGGCATCTACGAGTTGAGCTTTAGAGAGATTTTCCAAATCCTCGTTTTGTCTTTCTTGAGTCAAAGAGTCTTCTTCCTCTTCTTGCAATTCGTCGATTTGACTACCGGGTACTGAATTGCTGCTAACTTCGTTAGCAATATTCTCCAAAGACTTGTTTTTGCGTTCAGAAAGTTTTTGCAAAACGAGTTCAGCCGCACTTAATTTACGGCTTTCAGTAGAGATAACAGGGTCTTGTGATTCCATTTTTTAGTTAATGAAATTTTTGGTTAACACTTTTATTTAATAATTTAGCGAAAAAGCGCAATTTCTTTATTTTGTTTAAAATTGCGCTTAGTCTCACTTTCAAAATTCAATATAATATGGAAAAAACATGTAATCAATTTTTCTCCACCATGTCAAACGGCAGTTTCAAAACGCTTTTGAGTTCCATACCTCTGTCGTACATAAGTTCATCATTTTCAGAATAATACCATGAGATGTGGACATTGCTTTTTACTGCGTGAATATTTTCAAGACCGATTAGAATTTTAACAATAATTCTTGCACTCGACGAGTTAAAATAATCGAGGTTGAATACAATTTCTGTATTCGGATTCGGGTCTTGACGGTATTCATTAAACCATTTTTGAACAGGTCCGTAAAATTTCAAGACATCTTCGGGCAGAGATTTGCCTTCAAATCTGAAAAGTCCTTGTTCCTTATCGAGTTCGACACCCGGAGTGTCTGCCGTTGCCTGTAATGAAATAGTTTCTAACATAGTTTTTCTCAAAAGATATCATTTATCGTTTGCGGCTCAAAATTAAGAATTTTTTTTCAGAGAAAAAACTTTTTTTGCATGTTTTTTATTTTGTATCAATATTCAACCTTTCCCAAATGCAATCGGGAATGAGTTTCCAAAAAAATACCAAAATTGCGTATTTCCAATCAATGATTGCCGTTCTTTTTTTTCTTAGAATCGCTTTGAAAATTTTTTTAGCGGCATATTCAGGAGTCATCAGCATCGGATAATTGCGTTTAGAATCCAAAAGTGCTGTTTTAACGAATCCCGGTCTGATGTCAGTTATTTTTATATCGGCTTTTACCATTTTGGAAAGTTGCCTTAAACATTGCAAATAAGTATTGTTCATGGCCTTTGACGCGCTGTAAGATGGAGCAGCGCCGAGTCCTTTGGTTCCGGCTATTGATGAGATGGCTGCAATTTGTCCGCCGCCGTTTTCTTTGAAATAATTGAAAGCGGTGTCTATACATTTAGCAAAGCCTTTGCAGTTGGTTTCAAGGACGTTCATTTCTTTGTCCAAATCCAATTCTCTGTTGTGGCAGCCGATGCCAGAAACATGAAAATAAATGTCTGTTTTGCCGCCGCTGCTTAAAATTTCTTTCAACTTTTCAGGTGATTTATCATCGTTAATATCGAAATAACAAGCAGTTACATTATTGGGATTAATGGCTTTTAATTCTTCCAATTTTTCTGTTCTGCGGGCTAAGACAACCGTTTGCCAGCCCGCTTGAATAAAAAGTTTCGCACTCTGAAAGCCTAATCCGGAGGAGGCTCCGGTGATAACTATTTTCATTTTTTGCTTTAATTAATCTGATATTAGTGAAATTTCGCCGTTAATATCGGTTTTAAGGCCGTAAGTCGTTCTTTCCCAAGGGAAAGTTAGCGATACAGAACCGTATGAAATTTGTCCGTAATATTTTTCAAACACTTCGTTTTTTTCATTTTTGAGAATTTTGAACATATACTCTAATTCTTTTTTCAAGACCGTGTCAATAAGTCTTGAGGTGTATGTTTGAGGAAAGTCGTCTTTGAAATAGTATTTTTCTAAGGCAATTTTTCCCGTAGAGGTTTCCATTTCTTCTGGCAGAAAAATATTACGACCCTCTATATTAATTTTTACATAATGAAATTTTATTTCACCGTCTTTGTAGTTTGTTTCAAAACGTCCTGCGTCCATGCCGTCAAGATTAAAAAATTTGGCAGCTATCAGCATTTTGCCGTCTTGTTTTGAAATAATTTTGAATCTCAGCGGTATAGTTTCAGCCTTCAAAAGATGAATTTTTTGTTTTAGTTTCGGCTCAAAACCGGATTTAAAAATCCAAATGGCGGCAATTGTAATTAAGATTATTGCAGCACTTGAGGCTGCAATAATCATTTTTGGGAATTTCATATTTACAATCAGTGTTTTTTCTCTGATTTGAGTTTCAATTTAAACTGAAATTTGCTCATTTGGTTTAGGAGCTTTTTCAGAAGCAAAAACTTCAGCGCAAAATAGCATAACGTAGTTGTCAGCCAAATGAAAATCACGTTGAAAGTATAAGTGTTGATTTCCAAACCGCCTAATTTCTTGATGGGCGAATAAAAATGCGCCCGTCCGTTTCTGAAATGCGTTATGTGATAAGCCGGATCTTTTTGTTGAATAAGTTTTCCGTCTTTAGTTTCAAAAATTTTATCAACTTCGTTTTTGTTGAGCAACATTTCGTCAAGACGTTTGTTTTGGTTTTCGCGTTGAAGTTTTAAAACTTCAGCTCTCGAACCGTATTCTTTTACCAAAGAGGCATAAATTGCATCTTTTTTCTCTTGACACGCGGCTTGAATTTGTTCTGCCTCGCTCTTGAGTTTGTCCAAAAATTCGTTGAGTTCATAAACCAAAGTATCGTTGAATTTATCTTTGGTAATATCATTAACTCTTGCGAAAGTGCTTCCGTCTGAGGCTTTTAATGTTGCAACCATATTTCTTATTACCAAAATATCCTTATCGGTTTTATCCATGTTTTCACCGGTTTTGAATGCTTTTTGAGTCAATTCAATTCTGGTTTTAAGGTTAGGAATAAGGAATGTTGCATCATAATTAGCTTGACTGATTTGTCTTTCCACCAAATAAAAATGCTTGTTGTATTCGTTGTCTTCAAACTGAGTGATAACAAGAGCCTCGTAAGCCCATCTTGAGGTCATAATATCACCGATAATAGGCACTTTGTCAGCCGAGGCAACGCTCTTGTGCATTTTGTTGAAACCTACTAAAACGCCGGCAAACAAAAGTTGCGGAACAATTATAAACGGTATCAAAATGTAGATGTTTACAACGCTTGTCAGAGCCGATGAAATGTTCAGTCCCAGCAAGTTTGCAAAACATGAGGTCGAAAACAGCACTAACCAATATTGCAGCGTAAGTCCGTGAATTTCAAGTATTAAGTTTCCTATCAATACGAATGATAAGGTCTGAATAGCTGAAATTATAAAAAGTGTTGCTGTCTTGGAATTTATGTAACTTGACCAACTCAAGTTCAAAAATCTTTCCCTGCTTAGAATCATTCTGTCCCTAATAATATCTTCTGCGCTGACAGTCAGACCGATAAACATCGAACAGATAACGCACATAAAAATATATGCGGGAATATTTTCGTTGTTGGCGAAAACGTAAGATTCCGGTTCGTCCGGCGTTCCTGAGTAAAATTTTATGAAAAATGCCAAAATCGCCGCCAAAACGGGAGATTCCAACAAGTTAATCAACATATACTGTTTGTCTACTATTTTCGACAAAACATTTCTGCGGAAGAAAATCTTAAACTGATTGAATTTAGATGGAACTTTGAAATTGTTTTCGGGAATTTCGGTTTCCGTCTGCGGAAAGCTTTTCTTCTTTTGTTCGATTTTTGGTGCGATGTTTTCGTTGAAAAGTTCGTACCACTCTTTCGGGGAGATTTTTCTGTTGCGCGTAAGTTTTCCGTATTCGTTAACCATCTTAGCCTCAAGGGTTTCCAAGATTTGTTCGGGATTAACGTTACCGCAAAGCGGACATTCGCCGTCTTGAGCCGAAATATTGTTTGAAATGTTTTTGAAATATGCTATCGCATCAAGCGGGTTGCCGTAATAAGCCGGATAACCGCCTCTGTCCATAACGAGGATTTTATCAAACATCTTGAAAATATCACTCGAGGGCTGGTGGATGTTTACGATAACGAGTTTCCCTTTGAAAGTTTGTTCTTTCAAAAGTGTCATAACCATTTCTGAATCGGCAGAGGAAAGTCCTGAAGTCGGCTCGTCAGCGATTAAAACCGAAGGCTCTCTCATTAATTCCAAAGCGATGTTAAGACGTTTTCTTTGACCGCCGGAGATAAATTTGTTGAGGGGTCCGCCTACTTTCAAATCTCTGATTTCGTTGAGGTCCATCTCCATGAGGATTCTCATAACGGTCTGAATGATATGATGTTCGGAGAACTCGCTAAAACAAAGTTTTGCGTTGAAATATAAGTTTTCAAAAACCGTAAGTTCCTCAATCAAAAGGTCGTCCTGCGGCACGTAACCGATAACGCCTTTTAATTTTTCCTTACCGCTTGCATAGTCGTAACCGTTGATTGTAATTTTTCCGCCTGCTAACGGATAGTTTCCGATAAGAAGGTTCAGAAGTGTTGATTTACCTACGCCGCTTCCGCCCATGATACCGATAAGGTTGCCCGATTCTTCGTAAAACGAAAATTTGTGAATACCGTTTTCGGTGTTGGAATATTTGAATTCGATGTTATCGGCACAAAACTCCAATCTTGCTTTTTGCTCGTCGAGAATGAAGCGACTTGAAATATCACTGAAATAAATCGGCGTGATTTTAGGATTTTTTATAACCGTTCCGTTGCCTAAAAGATAAGTTCTGTTAGGAATTACTTGAGAGGAATTCATGTAAAGTGCATCATCGCCTTTGTATTTGAAAAACAACAAGTTAGTCGATTTCATACGAATAATTTCGATAACTCCTTTGATGTTTTTCTCAAAAAGGAATTTTGCACTTGCGAGTTCCGTTGGAATTTCTTGAGAGCCGATAATCATAAACTGCGATTTGTCGGCTATTTGTTCCTCAGAGTAGAGAACGAAAGTTTTCAAATCCGTGTATTCCTGCTCCAAAATATTGAAAGTCTCGGCAACGGTGTTGATAAAATCGAGTTCCTTGTCAGTAACGGTGTTTTTAACGAACTCCAAAAGACGTATTACTACGATTACTTTGTCGCGTTGTTGAAGAGTTTCGTTGATTTCGTTGCATATTTTGAGCACTTTAACGGAATTCATTGAATTACGTTTGCGCTGTTTTTCGGAATTCTTTTTTACCGAGCCGCTTTGTACGGCGAAGTATTCGTCAAAAAGCTTGAGATATTTTTCCACAAGTTCCTGACTGAGTTGCAATTTGAGATACGACTCAACAATGGTGCGGGCATCATCCGACATCTCGCCGGTGTTTACCGTAGCCACGATTGCAAACATTTGCATTAATGCACTTAATATCGACTCGTTCATAATTCGTATTAAAAAAAATCTTTTTAGTTATTGGACAAAGGTAAACATTATTCCGTAAATAACAAAAAATAGGGGCGTTTTTTCCTTTTGCGCCCCTTATTTTTTTAGAATTTTTCGTAATTAGAATCCGCAGAATCGTCTTTCATATCAATAAACGTTCCTTTGGATTTTTCCGGAATTTGTTTGTTGTATTGTTTCTGCGGTTTGTTTTTAACGGCAATAGAAGTACTTCCCGGGAGTTCGCCTTTGGCCTCAGATGCCGGCTGAGGTTTTTGAGTATGCGTTTTTGGCGGTTGGGGTTCTTGATGGTTGGTGTTAATTTTACCGTTAAAACTTTTCGATTCTTTGTAAGTTTTTTGAGTGTTTTTATAAGATGTCTTGTCAGCGGTGTCATTTTTAGAGGTTTTGAAGAATGAAACCGTATCGCTGAGGTCTTGACTTTTGCAGTCCAACTGATAACTTGTGGCGGCAAGTTCTTCGGCTGAGGCGGCATATTTTTGCGTTACTTCGTTAAGCAGTTGAACGGCTTTGTTAATTTGTCCTATGCCCGTATTTTGTTCAGCACCGGCAGCGGCAATTTCTCTTACTAAATCTGTCGTTTTTTCGATTTCGGGAATGATTTTTTTTAACAAATGTTCTGCGTTTTCGGAAATTGCAACGCCTTCTTTTGAGACTTTGTCGATTTCAGAAGCTGCTATTGCGCTGCGTTCTGCAAGTTTTCTAACTTCAGCGGCAACAACGGCAAAACCTTTTCCTTGTTCACCGGCGCGGGCGGCTTCAACAGCGGCGTTGAGAGCCAAAATATTGGTTTGGAATGCTATTTCGTCAATAATCGAAATTTTTCCGGCAATATCTTTCATTGCAGCCATACTTTTTTGACTCTCCTGACTGCTTTGTTTGATACTTTGAAGCACCATAGCGGCGATTTTTTCGGTTTGACGAGCGTTGTCGGTATTTTGATTGATTCCCGCTGTCATTTCTTCGATTGAAGAAGAAACTTCCTCTGCAGAGGCGGCTTGAACGTTAGCATCATCGGACATATTATGAGCCGTTTGCGAGAGTTTGGCACTTGTTTGCAAAATGTTTGATGCGCCTTCACGGAATTTGGAAATTACTTCTTGTAATTTTTTCGTCATTGATTCAAGAGCCTCGGACATTTGTCCGAATTCATCATGCGATTCTATTTTAACACTTTGAGTTAAATCTCCTTGTGAAATATTTTTTATGCCATTCAACGTATTAGCGGCGCGTCTGCTGACTTTTTTGTGAATTATAATACTTGAAGCGGCACTGACGAAAATAATCACCAAAAACAAGATTACAAACATATTAATGGTTTTTAACTGGTTTGAGACCATGGTTTCGATAGCTGTTTGAGAAAGTTTTGCGCCTTTTGTGTTGAAGAAATTTACTATTTGGTCAAGTTCTTCTACGATATTTGCGATGTTGTTATTGGCTCTTTCTGCCTCGCTTTTGCATGAATAATACTCTTGAGTTTTGCTGACGTATTCGTTGTAATCTTTCAAAGAGTTGTCGTAAAGTTGGGGTTGTGATATTGATGAAGTCCAAATTTTTAAGTTTTGGAGTTCGTTTTTCACGGAATTTATAATATCGTTTATGGCGGCTTGGTCTTTGATATTGCCTTTTAAGTTTTCTATGCTGCGGATTATTTCTGATAACCTGATAATTCGGTTTTGATTTTCCAATTGATTTCCCGAGTGTTTTTCAAAAAAGCTTCTGACTTTTAGGAGGTTGTTGCAGAATTCAGTTTTGCAGTTTTCCATTTGCGAATAAAGTGAAGCCATTTTTTGATGTCGGTCGATGACTATACTTGTTGTTAAAACATAATTTTCAATACTTTTGCTAAGTTTGTTAAAATCATTCATATCTTCGTTTTGAATTAGCGGTTTTAACGCAGAAATTATGTCTTGACATTTTTTTTGATAAGTTTCATGTTTTTGGCGGGCACTCATGTCATTATTTCTGATATATTCGTTGAAATAATTCACATCCAAAGCTATGTTTAACTTTAAGTCTTGAGTCATAAGGCTCTGAGGAATAACGTATTTTTGAGCGAAATTCATGTGTCCCATTGATTCTTTTGAGAGTATGAAGACAAAGATTCCGACTATTGCGACAGACAAAAAAATTGCTCCGAAACAAAAGGCTAATTTTATGCCTATTTTTTTGTCTCTTAAAAATCCGAAAAGTTCCATGTTTTTTTTATTTTTATTGTTAATAATACTTTCTTTTAAAAATGCAAATATCTTGCAAAAATAGTTAATTTTATATAAAAAACAAATTAATATTATTTTCTTTTAATGACCAAATTTTTATTCAAAAACTTTACCTAAATCTTTAGAAAAATCGGGACGGTAATTTTCGTTGCTTTCTAATTGTTGAAACCAGCCTTTTGAAAAACCTAATTCAAATGCTTTATCGCAAACTTTGTCGTATTCATCTTTTGTAAGTTTTCTGTTTAATTCGTTTATTTCCAATGCTTTGTATTCGGGATAATATTGAGCCATCAACGAGAGATGAATGTTTGGCGAGATTTCAAAAGCTAAATCTTCCAAGGCTTTGATTGAGTTTTCAACATTATTTGGTAAAACTAAATGCCTTATAATCAGACCGTTTTCAGCTTGTCCTGAATCATTTATTTCAAGTCTTGAACCTTTTTGGAAGTACATTTCTTTTATTGCTTTGATAGCGGTTTGAGGATAATTTGGTGCAGAGGAAAATTCAACACCTTTTTTCTCGATGCCGTACTTAAAGTCAGGCAAGTAAACGTCCACATAATCAGCGATTTCCTTTAGAGTTTCAACATCGTCGTAACCGTTGGAATTGTAAATAATTGTCGGATTGAAGCCACGTTTTTTTAGTAAATCGATGATAGTTTTCATCTGAAAAATTTGATGGGAGGGAGAAACGAAACCGACGGTGTTGATACCTTCGTTGCAAAGTATATTTGCTATTTTATCGACAGCTTTTTGATAACTTGTAATTTCTTTATTTGTAGTTTTTTGTTGAGAAATCATGTAATTTTGACAGAAAACGCATTTTAAATTGCATGATGAGAAAAAGACATTACAAACGCCTTTTTCACCGCCTAAAACGGGTTCTTCTCCTTTGTGCACACAAATTTCAGAGATATGAGGTTTGCCGTCAATTCCGCAAAATCCTAATTTTGAGCTTGTTCTGTCTGCGCCGCATTTTCTTGGGCACATATTACAATTATGAATGTCCATCTTAATTATTTTTAATTTCTAATTTCTAATTTTTAATTTCTAATTTTTAATTTTTAATTGTTAATTTTTAATTTTTAATTGTGAATTATGAATTAATTGAGTATCCGAAAAAATATTCAAAATCGATTCCTTGAGGCAGGAATTTTCTTGCATCGCGTTTGTAATGTATAATTTCCCTTGCTATAGATGAGCTGAGGCTTGTATATTCGGGCAGTGCTAAAAGGAAAACTGTTTCTATCTCTGGCTGCATCAGCCTGTTAACCTCGGCTATTGAATGTTCGTATTCATAGTCGCCGGAGTTTCTCACGCCGCGCAAAATATGTGTTGCTCCGTTTTCTTTGCAAAAATCCACAGTTAGGTTAGTATAAGTTTTGATTTCGACTCTCGGAGAGTCTTTGAAAACGGTTTTGATGAGTTCGATACGTTTTTCGACGGGCATAAAACCGTGTTTTTCGCTGTTTATTCCGACTGCGATAATAATTTTGTCAAAAAGGTTTAAACCTCTGATAACCAATGATTCATGTCCAACCGTAAATGGATCGAAAGATCCGGGGAAAACTGCTGTTCTATACATTTTTTTGATAAAATTTTCTGCAAAGGTATCACCTTTTTTTTAATTCTTATGGCATTTTTTCGGAATTTTTTTTAGCGAGTCTCAAATCGTTTTTTGTTTTGTTGAAAATATATAAAAAAAGCATTAGAACCTCTAAATTCCTAAAAGGTGTGCCATAAAGCTATCCTTTTTTGAATCCTATTCTAATGCTTTTTTTCTAAAGTTGAAGAGTAAAAATTTTTATTTCTTGTTCACCTCGTCCATAAGGCGTTCTATTTCTCTGACGTATTCAGCGAATTGTTGTGTTTCGCGGATTTTTTCTGTGCGGCGGCCTTGCCCGAACGAAATATTTTTAATGGCATGAATCCTACACGGATTAGCGGCCAAAACTATTATTCTGTTCGACAAATAAACCGCTTCTGAAATATCGTGCGTAACGTTGATTATAGTCGGGTCTAAATCACTATTATAATAAACGTCCAAAAGCGTTTTCTGCATTTCACGCTTTGAGAAAATATCCAGCGCAGAGGTTGCCTCATCAAGTAAAAGCACCTGCGTTTTATCAACCAAATTGCGGGCAATCGAAACCCTTTGCAACTGACCGCCTGAAAGTGCAGGATATTGTGCCCACTTGTCTTTTTGGTCTTCAAGACCAACAATGCGCAACATTTCCAAAGCACGCTCCTGAGCCTCTTTTTCCGGAATATTTTTAAGTTTCAACGGTAACATCACATTTTCCAAAACCGTCATCCATGGAAATGCTGAATATTGCTGAAAAACCATCGGAATATGATGAGAAGAATCTATCTCCTTGCCGTAAAATTTTATGCTGCCTGAATCAGGTTTGTTAAGACCCGATAACAACTTCAAAATCTGCGACTTGCCGCTACCCGATGCACCAAGAATGCTCACAAACTGTCCCTCGCCAGGAATATCCTCTATCCGCAGATTAAAATTGTCAAAAAGAGTAAAAACTCCGTTTGAAGTCTTGAAACTCAAATTAACATTACTCAAATTGAAAATATCAACCTTATTTGTCTCAGCAGTTGCAATTATTGTTTGTGCCTCATTTTTAACAGGTTGTTGTTGCGGCGTATTTTGTTGTGTTAAATTTTCAAACATTTAGAATAATCTTTTGCGGTTGTACTTTGAAGGAAACAATATTTTATCAATAAATTTCAGGCACAAATCCTGACAAATACCGATAACAATAACCAAAATCAGAAGTGCATAGACCTCAGGCATGTGGCTCATACGCGTCATATTTTGAATGAGTGCACCAATTCCAGAAACGCTACCGTCTTTGTAAAGCATTTCAACGATAACAATGTAACTCCAACTTATACCTGTTAAAGTAATGATTTCCTGAGATATAGTTCTTGTTACATACGGAAAATAAACGTGTCTGAAAGATTGCCAAGGCGTTGCGCCAAGAGTTTTAATCGTTTGAAGATATACATAATCCTTGTCATTTGTCGGATTTTGAAGGTCGTTTACCTTGTTTGCAACGGCAGGAAGAATGTAAATCAAAAGCGAAAACGTTAAGAAGGAAACTTTCATGCCGAAAGTCAAGCCGAAAATCGCAATAAAAATTCCTGACATCGCCGGAATCGGCAAATAACGCACTGAATTAATGTATTTTCCAATAATCAAATTGTTAATCGGAAAGAGAGAAATAAAAAATCCTACCGGCAACGAAATCAAGATTGCCCAAAAATACGACATTAAGTTCAATTTAATTGAATACCAAGCATTTGCAAACATATCGTAATCAGAAATTAATGTCGAATAACTTGCCAAAACTTTTAACGGAGAAGGCAATATTTTTTCAGGAATAAGTTCTAACGAACAGACAACCTGCCAAAGAATAGCAATTAAAAACATTCCTGAAACGGCGATAATAATTTTCGTTGTCTTTGACAATGAAGAATCATCACCACCTAATTTAAATAATTCTTTTAATACAGCCATACTTTTTATTAATTGAAAATTGACAATGGACAATTGACAATGGACAAATTAATTGTCAATTGCTAATTGTCAATTATTAATTATTTTGCAACAAGTTTAAACTCTGTCATTCTGTATCTTGGGTCAGAACCTTGTGAACCGGCAGCAATTGCTTTTTGAGAACCGTTGCCCACAACGATAAACCTATTGGGGTCAAACTTGTACTCTTTCACCAAGAAATTCTTGATACTCAACGCTCTACGATACGAAAGATCTTGATTCAAAGCAGCACTACCGGTATTGTCAGTGTTACCTTCAATCATAATTCGTGCGCCTGAAAACTGTTTTGCAATCGGCACAAATTCTCTCGTGATAACCTCTCTTGCACTTTGATTCAACACGTCGGAATTAACATCGTACTCAACCGAAACAGTCTTGTTTGAAATTTTTTCTTCTTCTTTTACTTCAACGGCTTTTACCTCGGTAAACTCTTTTACCTTTTCGGCTTTTTGATCGCCTTTTACCTGAGAAGGATTGTCAAAAAGTGATTCGATAATTGAACCGTCAGCAACTTTTTGCCAAGGTAACGGATTTTTACAAAGTCCGAGACCTTCGTAAGTACCTGCCATTTTGTTGTAAAGATCTTCACCTTTCACGCAACTTGTACAAGTGGTAAGACCGAAAAAGTTTGCTTCGTCTTCCAAAGTTGCATAATAAATGTTTTGAGAACCGTCAATCACAAAATCTTCATCAACTTGATAAGCCTTTGCAAAGGCCTTAGCAGCCTGTTTAACAGCACTCGGATTGTTGTTCATCTGAGAGTTAGCATACAAAAGGGCTGAAAGTAGTTTCGTAACTTTTTCTCTGTTTTTTTCAATGTAACTTTGTTTTGCAATAAGTCCGTCGCAAATAATTGACGAGGCTTGTTTTGTAGAAATCAACACCTTAGAACCCGGAACACTGCTAACAATATCCTGATCGTCAGGCGAGAAAACAACAGCCGCATCGCATTGTCCCGCTTTAAAAATTGAAGCCGCATCCAAACCGCTTGCAACGATTTTGAGGTTTACTTTGTCCGGGTCAACAGAAGATGAGGTATTAATCTCGCTATAATTCATATTGTTGGTTTCCAACGTGTTAATAAGTAACGTATTGGACGCTGTACCCTCTGAACACGCAACAACCTTTCCTCTAAGGTCAGCAACGGTTCTAATTTTAGAGTTAACAACAATAGCGTCTGCACCACGGCTCCAATTGCTGATGTTGATGAACTTAGCATCGTTCATATCTGAGCCTCTTGACATTTCAACGCCGAGTGCGTCTGCTGTACAATAAATAAGGTCGATGTCGCCTGATTTAAAAGCAGAACGTCCGGCAGCAAAATCATCTTGAACAATGATTTTTGCTTTAAGACCGTAATCTTTGTAAAGAATACAATCTTCGTTAGGGTCAGCACCGTTGTTAAGATACATAAACGGTAAGAAACCGGCGTAAGTATTTGTGCCTATTGTGATTACGTCGCCGTCAGAGCCACCGAGACCTTTTTGTCCCGCAACGTACAAGCCGCCCGCTACTGCGCCTACTCCGACAACGCCTATTAATGCTTTTGCAAATTTTGTTAATGCCATGATTTAAAAATATTTATTACTTAGTTTATTTGATGATTCTTGAAGTTTTCCTAAATTACTGTCAAGTTTCAACGCTTCTTTGTGTTCACCAAGAATTGCGTCAAAACCGCCTTTATTGTATTTGTCCAAAATTGCTTGCGATTTCACGCTGCTAAGAGCATTATCGAGGTTGATGTCGTCGATAACGCCGCTTTCCAAAAATTCGTCCATTTCGCCGATGTAAAGCGTGATGTCGGTGTCCATTTTTTCCATCGCCATGTCAAAAGCATCATCGGTTTGAGGATTAATAAGCGACTTTATCGAACTGAGAGCCTTATGATTAGCCTTCATAAGTTCGTAATCTTCTTCTTTGAGTTTAATTTCTTCCTCAGTGTATTTGACCTTGATTTCTGCCGATTTCTTGACTTTTGTTAAAATGTCAATCATCTGTTTAGACTTTTCAAAATTCAAAGTACGTTTTTTAACACTTTCGTCAAGTTGTGAAATATGACGTTGAAGAAGTCCGCTTTCTTCCATTTTATTTTGCTTTTGAAGGATTTGAAGTTTTTTTAGAGATTCTTCCAAATCCCTTTTATTAGCCTCCAATGCTTTTTCGTTTTTAACGTGAATGCCGCGCATTTTGGTGATTCCTTCCTCAATTTTAACAAGGCGGTTTTTCATATCTTTGATTTTGCCTTTGACGATAGCGATAGGGTCAATTTCCACGATTAATCCCGTTAACTTTCTCATTATCACGAAATAAAGATTTTTGAAAAAGTTTCTTGACGTATCGTTCATAATCAAGAAAAAGATTAAAGCCAACACACCGACAAGAGCGGTAAGTGTTAAAAGGTTTTGTGTCAGAGCAATCAAGTCAGGCAAGAATTTATAAAGTGCGTAACCTGCTCCGGCAATCATTGCCACTAACGTTATTTTTGCGAGTGTTCCGCCCGGTTTTTCCCACGGCGATTTTCCTTTTAATTCATTCATGGTAATATTGCGTTTAACTGATTCTTTTCTTTATCAAGATTTTGTAATACGATGTTGAAAGTTGCCTCATAGTTAGCCCTTTTTGCTTCGAGTTCGGCAGAACATTTTGCAACTTCCGCTTCAATGGTCTGAATTTCAACGTCTAACTGACTAATTTTATTAACAAGTTCTTGACGCTGATTTTGCAACTCGGAGATAGTTTGTTTTGGAGCGTTGATTTTACTTTCAACAAATTGATTGTAACCTTCTAAAACATTGTTGTACTCACCTTTAACGGCTTTGATGTAGAAGTCAATACTATCCAAAACTTTCTGTTTGTCAAACTTAGGATCTTGAGCCTTCAGACTATGGAAAGCGGCCACAATTCTTGAACGTTCATCAGGAATTGCGTTTTTGAAATCCGGACTTTCAACGATTTTGTTAAGTTCATAATAATCATTGCCTTCAACATTGTATTGTTCGATAACGTCGGAAATCATTTTAAGGATAGAAGGATCAACATTACCGCCCGGATATGTAACCGGCGGAACATTAATCGGTGGCTGTCCATACGACTGATTTTGTGGCGCGTATTGTTGCCCGGTTAAAACCTGCTGTTGAGGTTGTTGCTGTTGTGTGGAGGGAGATTGCTGTTCTGGTTTTTGGTCTCCTTCTTCTTCTACGATGAATAATCGTTTTAAAAATCCCATATTTTTTTTATTTTTATATAAAATTATTAGTTGTTTTAATATTTGCAAATACAAATATATTTGTTTTCGTTAATTCAGGCAATAGTATAGCTTAAATTAACAAAAATTAACATTATGGTCTTTTTTAACGACGATTATTTTTTAACAAAAAATTCTGATGATTTTTCAGTCGAACATCCGACTTTTTTATACTAAAACTATTATTTATAGGCTTTTAACCTATTAAGGGACACTGGCAAATTAAACTTCTTCTAACAAACGGAGTGCATTTTTATAAAGAATAGCCTCGCGTTGCTCTTGTGTGAGATTTAAACGGTTGAAACGGCTGAGTTCGTCTTCGTGATCCCACATCGGATAATCGCTGCCGAAAAGAAAATTTTCGTAGCCGTGTGCTTTTATCATTTCGTCGGCTTTTTCAACCGGAAGTTTCCATAACGTGCTTGAGGTGTCAAACCAAACACGCTGTCCGATAAGATATTCTGCGGCTTTGTCCCACTCTGTATAACCGCCAAAATGAGCCGCAACAACAATCAAAGACGGATGTTTTTCTATGACATGACGAATGCGTTTTGGTCCTGAAAAATCGTATCTATAATCTCCAGCATGAACCAAAATCGGCATTTTCAGTGCTGAAATCACTTCGTAAATAGAATCCATTTTCATAGTATCGACTTCAAACTGTTGAAAATCAGGATGAAGTTTTATGCCTTTTAATCCGGCGGTTTTTATGCGTTTGAGTTCGTCTTCAAAGTTTTCGTACTGAGGGTGAATAGTCCCAAAACCTACAAATTCTTTGTGAGCCTTTACCTCTTGGATAATATAATTGTTGATTGACTCAACCTGATGAGCGATAGTTGCGGTAGAATGAACGATGTATTTTTCAACACCGATTTTTTTGCCGCTTTCAATCAGTTTTTCAGGTGAACCGTCGTAACACATTGGTACGTTGTAAAATCTTCCTATATTGCTGCTTGCTTTTACAGCAATTTTTTGCGGGTAAATATGTGCATGAAAATCTATAATCATAATGCACAAATATATCGCAATCGCTTTTCTAAAATGTTTTTTTTGCGTTAATTATTAAATAAATATTTTTATTGCTATCACAAGGATATAATACAATTTCGGATTTTTAATTTAAAACAAGATGTTAAATAAAATTATGTTTCTTTTTTAGCAGATATATTGCAACAATCATCACCATAATTTCTGACACGGGGGCAGATAGCCACAGTCCGTTTCGTCCAAAGCATAAACTCATGGTTACGGCGAAAAATATAGGCAAAATTGCTCCGTGAAGCAGCGAAATTATAGCGGATTGTTTCGGTTTTTCGATGCTCTGAAAATAAACGCTGCAACTTATCGTTACCCCGATTACAAGAAACGCCGGCATGTAAAGTTGTAACGCAGGCACTGTTTCTTTCACTAAATCAGCACTGTCGTTGAAGACTACAACCCACTGTTCTGTAAAAATATAACCGGTAATTATAAAAAACAGTCCGAAAACCAGCGAACACAAGAGCGAATAACGAAAGAAATTCGACATTCTTTGATACGCTTTTTGACCGTAAGAAATCGAAATCAAAGGTTGAGC
This sequence comes from Bacteroidales bacterium, assembly GCA_017544805.1. Taxonomy (GTDB): domain Bacteria; phylum Bacteroidota; class Bacteroidia; order Bacteroidales; family UBA3824; genus UBA3824. The sequence goes on from JAFYDK010000137.1 coordinate 47,922, forward strand.
CGCATTTGTAACACCCATTACCATAGCGTTTGCGATTATCGACCAATTGACTATCACCGTGTAAATTGACGAACCAAGTGTGTTGTAATATTTTAGGGCGATTGTGATAAAAACAAACGTTACAATGCCCGAACTAAATTCAAGGACGAAAGCGGAAAATCCGTTTTTTATGATTCGCCATACTTGACTAAAAGCAACATTGGAAATATAAAATCGAATGTTTAATTTTTGGGCGTATGCGTAAATAAAATTCATAAGGAAAGCGATTGCCTGACAGATAGTTGTAGCCAAAGCCGCACCCATCATTCCCATATCAAATCCAAAGACGAATACAAAATCTACAATTACGTTGAGACCAGCTCCAACTGTTGTTGTAATCATCGCAAAATTAGGATGTTGATCGTTTTTTACGAAACACGACATCACCATATTGAGTTCAACAAACGGATAGCCGATAAACATGTAAATCAGATATTCTCTAACGTAAGGCATAGTTTTGGAATCGCCACCAAGAAATCTACCTATCTCGTCAACAAATATCAACCCTAAAATCATAAAAATCAAGGCGTTGACCAAAGCGCAAACAAATGACGTGCTGAAAATTTTGTTAGCACTTTGGGTGTCGGATTCTCCAAGATAAATAGAATAAATACTGCCGCCGCCGAGTCCGAACATCGACCCGATAGAAAACGCAAACATCAATGCCGGTGTAACGATTCCAAGAGCGCCGAGTGCGTCTTCACCGAGTTTTTG
>JAFYDK010000138.1 GCA_017544805.1 Bacteroidales bacterium
ACATTCAACCTTTTGGTCGAAACGGATGCAGACAACTTTTTCGTTGAAATGTGGGTATGTGAGCGGCGAATCGGCCTTGATTACACCTGTCTCGTCGTTGGAAATATGGAGCCAACGTCCCCAACAAAATACGTCGAACATTGTTTAATCGCTTTTAGAGTTAATAATCGTGCAAATATACTTTTTTTTAATAATTAATCAGCAATCCGTCGTGCGCACGCTCGGCATATTTTTTCCTTGCCTTTTCGACGAATTTTTTCAGCCTATCACTATTACGGATTCCGTCGGAAAAACTTCTCCACGATAGTTCGGCAATTTTAGTTATGGCATCAGGGTCTTTATAAAAATTTACGGGAATTTTTTTGTCAATTGTTCCGCCGCCATAGTTGCCCGCCGACGAGCCAGGGCAAAAGTTGTCCATGCGCAAGTTTACCTCCTTGGTGTAAAACTCAATGGTGAGTATATCGAGGCCATATTTAGTATCGACATCACCATTGCGGGTTATCTCAAAATCCATTGGCATAAATCCAAGATGATGCTGCATGGCAAACTCTTCGGCGTAGGTATCGAAATCGCCACGGATAATCACGTGGTTGTGGTGCATCAACTTGTCTGCCTCTGGCGAAACGCCTATTTCTTCCACCGACAAGCCTATCGCCAATTCTTCTAAATGAGGAATGCGTTCCAAAAATCCTTTTTCCACCCGTTTGATGTCGTCATCGAGTTGAAACCACACATTCCTTCTCTTGAGAAGTTTGTAGTCTTTTTCGTCGGCATGGAGAATCATTCCGCCGTATGCCTTAGTCCAATTGCCAAAAAGTGAAATGTTCATAATGTTTTTTATAAGAATTTATTTGATTATTTTAAACATTAAGATTTTTATGGTTTGTTGCCGACAAAGATAACATTTTTTGAGAGGAAATGCAAAAAATAGGTTTCGTTCATTCTACTATATCAAGATTGCTAATCTAATTGTATACTTCCCCATAATCCTTAGATTTTTTCAAAAGCAATAAAAAAAAAGTAACATTGCATTAACTTAACCTCTAATATACATGATAACACTATTTTTGCAGCGAAAAAAATAATGTTATCATGTTAATCCAGTTTATAATTATTTTCGGTTGTCTTGCCTTAGGAGAACTTTTTGTATGGCTTACAGGCATAAAATTTCCCTCATGTATCATAGGAATGATTTTACTCACGATTTTCCTTAAAATCAAACTCATAAAATACGAATGGGTAAACAAAATAAGTAATTTTTTGTTGGAAAATCTTGCATTCTTTTTCGTTCCGCCAAGTGTGGCTCTTATGAAATATTTCGACATTATAAAAGCCGAATGGCTCCCGATAATTTTAGCAACAGTAATCAGCACAATCATAGTTCTAATAGCATCGGGTTGGACTCACCAAATTTTCAGAAAACATTTTTTTAACAAAAAGGAGGATAAAAATGGAACTTCTAAAAAATAGTTTTGTATTAGTTTTCATTACATTTGCTTTTTACTATTTAGCAAAATTACTTCAAAAAAAGACTAACTCCGTTTTACTAAATCCTCTATTGATAAGTATCACATTAATAATACTTTATCTTGAATTTTTCGGTATCGACTACGAAACTTATCATGAATCTGGACAAATGATAGAGTTTTGGCTAAAACCGGCGGTTGTGGCTCTTGGAGTGCCGCTTTACAAACAACTTACGTCAATAAAAAAACAAATTTTCCCGCTCATAGCCTCGTCATTCGTCGGGTGTGTTTTAGGAGTAATTTCGGTAGTTGTATTTGCTAACATTTTAGGAGCGAGCCACGCCGTATCGCTCTCACTTGCAAGCAAATCCGTTACAACACCGATTGCAATGGAAATTACAAGAATTTTGGGCGGTATAGAATCATTGACAACCGTTGCAGTTGTTTTTACGGGAATATTCGGAGGAATGTTCGGATTCAAGATTTTGCAATGGTGCGGGGTTACAAATCCAATTTCACAAAGTCTTGCAATCGGAATGGCAGCCCATGCTGTAGGCACGTCAAAAGCCTTGGAAGTAGGCTATCATTACGGAGCATATTCAAGTTTAGGTTTAACGTTAAACGGCATATTTACAGCCGTTTGTACGCAAATAATACTGCAAATACTCGGTTTTTAACGTCAATATTGCGTTATAATTCAAGATTTTTTATAACTTTGCAGCATAACAAAACCTTTTCTTTTTAAAAAAAATGAAAACATTTGAAGAACTTTTGCAACTTGTTGAAAATGAGATTAAAAATCTTAATTTTCCGAATGAACCGAAAAATTTTTACGAACCCGTAAAATATATTTTATCGCTCGGAGGTAAAAGAATGCGCCCTGTATTTACGCTCATGGCTTGTGATATTTTCTGCGGCAAGCCGGAAATTGCGTTAAAACCTGCTGTGGGAATGGAAGTTTTTCATAATTTCACGCTTCTACACGACGACATTATGGATAACAGCAATTTAAGACGCAAAAAACCGACCGTAAACGCCATTTACGGAAACAATATCGCAATTTTGAGCGGCGACGGCATGAGCTATTTGGCATCGCAATTGGTTGCGCAAAGTCCTCAAAATGTTAAAAACCAAATACTTGAGATTTTCTTTAAAACAGCAATAGAAGTTTGTGAAGGTCAGCAATACGATATGGACTTCGAGAGTAACGACTTAGTTTCAGAGGCGCAATATTTGGAAATGATAAGGTTGAAAACAGCCGTTTTGCCCGCTGCCTGCCTTAAAATCGGAGCGTTAATCGGTGGTGCTGATGAAAATCAAGCACAAAAATTATACGATGCCGGAATCAAAATCGGTTTGGCTTTTCAACTTCAAGACGATTATCTTGACAATTATTCCTCGCCCGAAATCCTCGGTAAACCTATCGGAGGCGATGTCAATGAAGGCAAAAAAACAGTTTTTTACATCAAGACACTTTCGCAAATCGAAGATTCCAAAAAACAGGAATGGAAAGATTTTTATAATTCCAAATCAATGAATTTCAACGAGAAACATCAAAAAGCAAAAGAATATTTTGCAAAATACGGCGTTGATAAATATTGTCAGAGCCTGGTAGATTCTTATTATCAGCAAGCGTTTGAAATTTTAAGCGAAATAAAAGGCGATGTATCAATTCTGAAAACGTTTGTTGAAAAATTACGCATTAGAATTTCTTAAAAAAAAATGATAATTCTCGGAATTGACCCCGGAACCAACATCATGGGCTACGGCGTGATAGAATCCACCGGCTCAAAAATAAAATGTCTTGCTGTAGGAGTACTTGATATTCACAACGTTGAAGACAAGTATCTAAAGTTGAAGATGATATTTGACAGAGTTACGGGACTTTGCAAAAGTTTTAAACCTAAAGCACTTGCAATTGAGGCGCAGTTCTATGAAAAAAACGCTCAATCAATGTTAAAACTCGGACGTGCACAAGGCGTTGCAATAGCGGCAGCCGTTACTTTCGGCGTTAAAGTTACCGAATACGAACCGAGAAAAATAAAACTCGCCGTAACAGGTTACGGAAACGCCTCAAAAGACCAAGTTTCAAGAATGTTGATCGGAATGTTGAATTTAACGGAAGTTCCCGACAAATTCGATGCTACCGATGCGCTTGCTGCTGCCGTTTGTCATCATTATCAACTAAGCAACCCGTTAGCTAATGTTAAAGGCGGCAACTCTTGGGCAGCGTTTATCGCAAACAATCCGCAACGGGTAGTTTGAAAATGAAAAAAGCATTAACGATAATATTAGCAGTATTAATACAAACGACTGTTTTTGCACAATTTACTCAAAGACAGTCGTTTAATACGGTAAAAGAAGTTCATGACTTCGGAGAAAAAAAATTGTGCATTTGTAATTTTTGCGCATTTTTGGTTGACGAAGATTCTCAAATCCAATATTTAAGCAAATCCAAAACGGGATTAAGTGCGGCAGATTTGAGTTGCGGCGGTGCTGAGGAAAACGGAAAATATTTTTGCATCGGTTATAACAGTGGAGATATTGACATTTTTTTTGAGGGCAAAGACAGATTTCAAGTCAAAAATAACGAACTATACAACAATAAAATAAATGCAATCTATTGTAGTGAAGCTTTAATTGCAGCGGCAACCAAAACGGGAGTATCGTTAATCGGAGTAGAAAAAAAAGATTTTTTGGGAAATACTGTTTTTCCCTCTGAAGTTTTAAAAATAGAAATTCATAATAACAGAATTTTTGCGCAAACCCCTACCCTAACCTATTCGATTGATATTAACGATATTAACCCTCAAGATTTTTCCCGATGGAAAATTTCTGAAGATTTTAGTTTCAAGGAATTCAACGGGAATATCAACGATTATAAGTATCTGATTAAAAACACGATAAGAAACGATAATATTAATTTTTTATCAACCTCATACGACGGAAAAGTTTCAACGGGCGGAGATTTTTGGGCAGAAATTACTAAAGGCGGTGTTAATAACAATGAAACTCCAAACAACGAAGAGTTTACTTGCTGTTTTTATAATCCGTACAACTCCAACCACGTTTTTTTCGGCACTTTAAGCGGTAAACTTTATGAATATCAAAGCTTTAGCATCAAAAGTATTTATGACAACCCGACATACCTTCAAGGTAGGATTTTGGATATGGAATGTAATTCTAATGGGGATTTGTTTGTTTTAACACCAAACAACGTTGCGGTTTTCGATCATAACGGCACATGGCATCAGGCACATCCGTTTGATGCCGTAAAAAATTATAATCCTCTGAAAATTAAGAAAATAACCGATAATATTTTTTGGATTATAATTCAAGAAGGCGGAATTTTAGCTGTAGATTTGAAATCCACGCCACTTGATTTCAACGATGATGAGTTTAAGATTTTTTATCCGAAAAATTCTTCAGGACAAAGAATTGGAAATTCCGTAACCGAGGTTTGCAAAGCCTCTGACAACAAAATTTGGGTCGGCACCGACAAAGGCATCTGCACTATCGAATCTGCGGAAAACGTTTTCAAAGAGAATTTTTCGTTCGTAAAACCTATTATCACAGAATCATTTGAAAACCAAGAAGATTATTCACAATACCTTTTGAATACGAAACAGATTACAGGCATAATTTGCGACGGAAAATCAAGAAAATGGATTTCGACTATCAATTCAGGAGTTTTCGTAGTTTCGGATTCCGGCTCTGAAGAGATTTTAAGATTCAACAAAGAAAATTCTGAATTACCGTCAGATACGGTATATTATTTAAAGTATTGCGGTAAGAACGGAGAAGTTTTTTTCTCTACCTCCTGCGGACTTGCCTCTTTTATGAGCGATACTCAAGACACTCAAAAGGATTTGAAAGATGTTAAAATTTATCCTAATCCCGTCAGAGAGGATTACGAGGGCGAAATTTTTATTTCAGGCCTGGAGGAGAACTGCGATATTAGAATAACGGACATTGCGGGCAACCTTGTCTACAAAACGAAATCCATAGGAGGCAAAATTTCTTGGGACGGCAAAAATCTTAACTCAAACAGATGTGCAACAGGTGTTTATCTTATTTTCATAACGGGTTTAGACTCTAAAAACACTACCGTAAAAAAACTATTGATGATAAAATAAAACGCCGGCAAAAAAAATTTGCATATCTGATTAATAACGACTATTTTTGCAAAAATTTTTTTACGATGACCGAAGAAGTTTTACGATACGGAAAACGCGGTGTTTCAGCCTCGAAAACCGACGTTCACAATGCCATTAAAAACATTGACAAAGGCATTTTCCCTAACGCTTTTTGCAAAATTGTCCCGGATATTCTCTCGGGAGACAAGGATTACTGCGTAATTATGCACGCCGACGGAGCAGGCACAAAATCCTCTTTGGCTTATGCTTATTGGAAAGAAACCGGCGACCTTTCGGTTTGGGATGGAATTGCACAGGATTCACTCATTATGAACGTTGACGACCTGATCTGCGTGGGAGCAACCGATAGAATGTTGGTATCCTCTACTATCGGCAGAAATGCTAATCTCGTTCCGGGCGAAGTAATTTCAAGGATTATCAATTCGTCAGAGTCTTTGATGGCAAAACTTAGAGACTGCGGTATTGAAATCTATTCTACCGGTGGCGAAACGGCTGACATAGGCGATTTAACAAGGACTATCGTCGTAGATTCTACCGTTGTTGCAAGAATGAAACGCAGCGATGTTATTGAATGTAATATCAAACCCAAAAACGTTATCGTAGGTCTTGCCTCTTTCGGTAAAGCCTTGTATGAAAGCTCTTACAACGGTGGCATGGGAAGTAACGGTTTAACATCGGCACGCCACGACGTTTTCAACAAAAACATTGCTAAAAAATATCCCGAAACTTTCGATCCGATGATTCCTCAAGATTTGGTTTATTCGGGCTCTTACAACTTAACTGACAAAATAGAAGGCCTTGAGGGTATTGATGCCGGCAAATTAGTTTTGTCGCCCACAAGGACATACGCTCCTATTGTTAAGAAAGTATTGGAAAAATTCAGAAAAAACATCTCCGCTATGATTCATTGCAGCGGCGGTGCACAGACCAAAGTTTTGAATTTTATCAGCGGTGTTAATGTTATAAAAGACAATCTGTTCGCCACTCCAAAGCTTTTTGAAATCATACAAAAAGAAAGCAAAACCCCGTGGAGAGAAATGTATAAAGTTTTCAACATGGGACACAGATTTGAAATTTATACCGATGAAGTTACAGCCAATGAAATCATAAAAATTTCAGAATCCTTCGGTGTTCAAGCTCAAATCATCGGTCATGTTGAAGAATTTGACGGAAAACAAGTTACGGTAAAAACCGATAAAGGCGAATTTATTTACAACTGATTATTTTTTTAGTTATTATAATGGCAGAAAATCTTATACTCACCAAATTAGAAGGTGTTAAGCAGCGTTTTGAAGAGGTTTCCGCATTGGTAAACTCTCCCGATGCTATGCAGGATATGAAACGTTATGTGGCTCTCAACAAGGAATTCAAAGACCTTGAGCCGCTAATCAAAGAATATACTGAATACAAAAATATTTTGGCCAATATTGAGGAAGCAAAAGAAATCCTCAAAAACGAGACCGACGAGGAAATGCGTGAAATGGCAAAAGAGGAATTAGAAAACCTCACCTCAAGCCTTCCTGAAAGGGAAGAAACTATAAAAATCATGCTTTTGCCCAAAGACCCTGAGGACGACAAAAATGCAATTATTGAAATCCGCGGCGGTACAGGCGGCGACGAGGCTGCTATTTTTGCCGGCGACCTTTATAGAATGTATGTCAAATATTTTGAAAAACGCCGTTGGAAAGTTGAAATCACACGGTTCACCGAAGGCACAATGGGCGGCTACAAAGAAATCGTTATGACCGTATCCTCTGCAAACGAAGGCGTTTACGGAATTATGAAATATGAATCAGGCGTTCACCGCGTTCAACGTGTGCCACAAACCGAAACTCAAGGCAGAATCCACACCTCTGCTGCCTCTGTCGTTGTTTTGCCCGAGGCAGGCGAATTTGACGTAGATTTGAAAGAGTCCGATATTAGAAAAGATACATATTGTTCTTCAGGTCCGGGCGGTCAATCTGTTAATACGACTTATTCCGCAATCCGTTTAACGCACATTCCCACGGGTCTTGTAGTAACGTGTCAGGACGAAAAATCACAGATCAAAAACCTTGAAAAAGCAATGAAAGAACTTCGTTCAAGACTCTATGCTATCGAATATCAGAAGTATTTGGACAAAGTATCTTCTCAGAGAAAAACAATGGTTTCAACCGGCGACCGTTCGGCAAAAATCCGCACGTACAATTATCCTCAATCAAGAGTAACAGACCACAGAATAAACCTTACGCTTTATAATCTGCCCGTTGTAATGGACGGTGAAATCGACGAAATAATCGAAAAACTTCAAATCGCCGAAAACGCAGAAAGATTAAAAGCATCAGGACTTTAATAAAAAATTTCTAAACTTTTTTATAAAAAAAAATTGCCGCTATCCGCGGCAATTTTTTTTTGTGTGTTTAATCCAAACTCATTGAAAGCGTAAAGCCGAACTTTATATTAGAGGTTCTATAACTCGTGGAAATAAGTGGATTAGTTATTTGATGATTATAATAAAGCTGAATCTTAAAACGCTGCGAAAGCTGATAATCTGCCGTTGTGCGGATAGAATAACTTCTGGCTCCCGCCGAAATTTCATTATACAATTCTTCGATTTCCCTCAAAATCGTTTTGTCGTTGTCGATAACCAAATCCGCACGCAAATCCAAATCCGATTTCATACGTTTTGAACCCGAAGAGGTTTTTATATTGAGCGGCAACTGCGTGAACTTATAACCTAAACCCAAAATCCATTCTCTCTTATAAGCCTCCGTTATCTGCGAATTAGCAAAAGATAGTGTTATAAGTCTTGTACGTCTGTACTCAAGTTTCGTGCTTAACATATTAACCCACGAGATATCCAATCCGAACAACGGATTAAATCTCTCCTCCAATGTTACGGCAGAAATTTCATATTGAGGAATAAACAAATTGTTAGCATCGTAACGGGCAAAACTTTGTCCGTAAATATCTTCCTCATCAAAAGAATAAGCCGCATTGTTTTTAAAATTGCTTACCGAATAAGAGGATTGATAAGTATGAGTCAGCAATGCTGAACGGACTGAATTTTTCAAAAACGCAACGTTAGCCAAGCCTTTATAATTGATTCTCCAATTCGGCAAAGGCATTTTTAAGAACGGGTTCAAAGATATTTTTTCGGCATTACCGCCCGCGTATGCTGCCAAAAACGCCGGCAACAAAACATCTTGATGCGTTTGAGAATAACCGTCAGGATAATCCCCATGAAGAAGATTTCCTTGAGAATCCCTCTGAGGCGCGGGATCATAAAAACCTGCACCGCTAGAAATTCGCCTTTGCGCCTGACGGTCGGCAACCATACGTCTTGATTCCAAAAATTTTGTATAAGTATCAAGAGAATAATCATCGCCGACTTTATGAAAAGCAGTTCTCAACATATTATAAGAAATTCTGTAATTTCCGCTTTTCACTCTTGAGGTTGTCTGCCAAATATTGTCGCCAGCCCAAGAAAAATATTCCTCCGTATTATATAATATAGTCCTCTCAAAATTAACGTCAATTCTGAAAGTATTTATCGGCTCGAGCTGAACCCTCACGTTAAAACTATTTCCTTTTGTATAACGCACGGGGTCCATCAACGTAGAATCCTTTACAAGCCAAGATTTTTGAGCAGCATCCAAATGAAAATCATCATCGTTCAAAGCCAAAATATAACCGATTCCCGGTGCTAAACGGTTGTCAAAAGATTCATTACCCAAAATTTTCGTTCCCGGGAAATAACCCGTTGTCGTATTAGCACGTTGATTCCTATAATTAACAGAAACACTGCGGATAGAAAACAATCCCATCAACATATAATCAGACATCACAAGCAAAGGAGAATCTTTAACGGGTTTTTGTCCCGTAATCTTAACACTGCAACCCTCGTAATCATTATCAGCCGTAAAACGGATTCTGTTTTGGTCTATTACATCGGTTGAACCTTTAACGGGATTTCCATCTGCATCCAAAAATTCCGCCTTAACGTCCGTTGTGCCGAGATTGTGGACAATTACCCTCGAGGAGGCTTTGGTAAATCTTAAACGCGATTTTTCGTAAACGACTTCACGCTTTTCGTTTGATGAATTTTTTCTACCGTTCTTTGAAAAACGGTTCATCACTGTCTTAAAATAAGGTATCGTTTTATAAACTTTCTCAAAATTCAATCCGCTGTTAATTGTCAAAATTCCTGAATTGCTGATTGTATTTCCTCTATTAATTGTATAACCCTCTGTCAAATCAGTAGAGGCGACTTGCATTTGTTCCAAACCGCAATCCCAATGATAATCAGCATTATAAACAGCATTCAAAGTTACCCATCTTAAACCCGGAATTTTGTTTATAGGTGCTTGATAATTGAATTTTGCAGTCTGAGAATAATTAGTATTTTTACCCAAATCCAAAAATCTCAAAAACAAAGTATCTCTTTGAGTGCGTTCTTTTTCCAAAGTGTAATCGTCAATCATTCCGTCGGGATTCACTTTAGAAAGATTTTGAGCAGAAAGACTGAAAGTAAGATTTTGCGAGAGTTTGTATCTCAACTCGTAACTGCGCTGCCATCTAAACTCTTTTGTGTAAGAAGGCGGCAAAAATAAATTCTGATTATCAATATTACGATAACGGATTGTCGAATAATTTCTGTTGATTTCGGCATTAACGGCAACCATCGTCGGCAAAAGGTAAAAATTAAAATCTTTTATAAGTGCAAAAGTTTTTCCCGACAAGAATTTTACACCCGATAAAGGTCTGTAATTTTTAGGATTGTAAGTATAATTGTATTCGAGCGATGCCGTTATAATTCTTTCTAATTGAGATTCAACAGTTATATCGTGCATATAATATTCCGAATAAGCAACCCCCGCCGTAAAATTGGAAACATGATAAAAAGGTTTCTGTTTGGTTTTTACGTGAGGATTAGTTTTTTCGGGAACAGGCTTTTCTCCAGAAGGATTTTTTCTAAATTCCTTTTCGGCTTTTGCGTTTGCTTTTGCCTCTTGAGAGCGTCCCTCTACATGGATATTTGTCATGTTAATACTTTTTCTGCGCTCGTAAGTTATACTTTGGTCGCGGATTTCGTCCTTTTCGGCTTTTGAAAGCCTCGGGTCTTTGAGCGTGGTATTAAGTTCGATGTCAGGGTCAAGAGGATTGTATTTCGGAAGTTCATAGTTTTCAGAATATCCGTAATAAAGCGGCATTCTGACATTATAATCAGGATTGAAAAATTTTCCCGCTTGAAACAGCGTTGAAAAATCATATTGATAAACTCTGTCCTGATAACGCTCCGAAACACGTTTTTCAATACTTCCGAATCCGGGCGTGTGAGTATAACCCGATAAAGTTACGGTAGCCAAATCAGCAAGTTGAAGTTCGGCTTTTCCTCTTGCCGCCCAACCGCCGTCCTCATCGAAATCCGTCAGCCTCAACTCATTGACCCAAACCTCAGCCGATTTCACAAGACCGTCGTCTTCAACAGAATTGTCTGACTGCGAAGGATTTCTGATACCAATCATAACGGTTTTAATATTGGAAATATTAGGATTACCCATAACGGTAATTTTACTTCCGTCGTCATTAAAAACGCTGTAAGGCATCGAAGTTGAAATTTTTGAAACCGCCTCTCTTGCTGCATTATTACGCTGTTGTTTTACGAGCTGCAATTTTTCAAAAACGATTTCAATATTATTTTGCAAGGGCCAAACGGCAAGTCTTCCGTTGTCATCATCGGGATAATAACCGGCGGGAGTAACAACCAAAGGAATCTCGTATTCGTAATAATTCTCTTTGTAATCGCTACCCAAACGTACAAAAATATGAAGGTCGTTATCGTTTAAAACCTCGCCCGGAATTTCTTCGCAATGAGCAAACATTTTCATTTTTTTGTACTGACGCAAATCCATAAAAGCCGTTTTGTAAGCGGCAACCGCCTGTCCGTCAGGTAGGTTTTTAACTTGCAAAGCCATTGCTTTTTCGTCCTGCTCAATTATCTGATTGGTCTGATAATCCCTTTCCCTTTCGATTGAAGGCGGTAAAAGATAATTGACTGGAGTTTTAGAACCGTTCTCTTCCAAGCCGACACCCGTAATATCCAAAACGCCGTCATCAAACTGCGTATCCGTGGTTACCTCGCCAAAACTTGTCATGGACGAAGCATATTTTCTCCAATCACCCCTTACAAGATTCATCTCGGCAAACCTCAGAATAATATCACGTTTGGCATTCGTTAAATACATTCGCATAAAACGTATCGACTTAAAATCCGAAATCGAACCCACAACAGAGTCAGGTTGATAAATCGGAATTTTGAACTGATACCATTTTACTGAAGAATTTTCTCCGTTTACTGTTTTAACATTGCTCTCAACTATATCCGTTATATAATTTTTTCCAACCTGCATTCCATCGGGAGAAATACGGACTTTGTACTGATAATAAGATTCGGTTTCGGAAAGCGTGTTATCAAGATTAATATCCTCAATATCAGGATAACGGTCTTTGATTGTGGAATACTGCGAACTGCTGCTAAAATCAGAAGAATTGCCTTGAGGACCGTTGTAATGCTTATAACGCTGAAGAATCGAAAGTTTTTGCTCGTCATAATCCGAACCTCTGAAATAATGGTAATTATCGCTGGCGGGGTCGTTGTAAGCGTTTTGATAAGCCAAAGAATTAGAACCGAACTCGTGTGATAATTCGTCAAGATACTCGGAATAAAAACTACGCTCCAAGACATCGTCCATTCCGTCAAAACCTAAATCCTGAGCCTCCTTAGCACCGTTTGTATTATCAAAAGCATTAACCAAAAAAGTCTTGTTAGAGACCAATCCCCAAGATGTAGTGTCCACGAAATTTCCGTCCATTGGATAAGGTATACCGTTTTCAAAACTTTTGCGTCCGTCCTTTAAAATATCTTCAGAAACATGACCCAAGTTGAAATACAAATCAACACCCATATCTTCTTTTTCGTAAATAAACGGGTCCAACATCCAAAATTCAAGATATTCGATATTTGAATTTTCAAAATCGGTTGTCGTTAAATCCCTCATAATACCGCCCCAACGGGATTGCGGTGATTTTAGCGTTCCGTCAGCATTCATACCGGCAGAAACGCCGCCCTTACCTGAAACATCAAAATTGTAAGGACCTTTTTCTTGAGGATAATAAGCGAGGTTCAAAATCGTCAGCTGCGTTGAAATTCCGCTTAAAGATTGAGCGTTAGGAAAAATTTCTTTCTCATAAACAGCTCTGACATAATGATTCGATTGATCGTCTTTGGTAATGTAAGAAGGCGTTATGCCCGAACCAGAAATGCTCGTTCCCTGCAAATCCGACAAGACATTGTACCAAGACAAAAGCGCACGGTTATAACCGTAACGCAAATCATTGTTAAGATTAGCCTCAGGAAAACGTTTCGTACCCGAAGGTGCAGAGGCCAAAACCCATTTTGAAACCGATTTTACGTCAATTTTTGTTTGAGCTGCCTCAAAATCGTCAATGTAACAAGTGCCGGCTTTATCAACGCTGCGGCTGTGTCCGGGAATCAATTGTGCGAATTCACCCTCAAGACTCAATCTTGATTCCGCCGTCGTAGAAATAAGAGGCAGTTTGTTGATTAACCGCGTTAAATACGGCAGTTGAACGGAATATCTTGTATCAAGACCCCAAATCGTATTTTTAACGGGTTCGTAACCGATCGAAACTTTATTAGTCATCGTCTTTTCGGAAAGCCTCATCAACGTTCCGCCGATGTTGAAATTATCATTGAACTGATAATTCAAATGCGTTCCCATAAGGGTCTTTGTCGTGGAATTAAACACAGTATTGCTCTCAACCGTTACTGAAATTTTGTTTCCCGACTGCAAAATGCTTTCATTAACGATTTTTACCGTACCAAGCAGATAATCAACAACATAATCCGTACCCTCAGAAAGCGTGATACCACCCGAAGTAACCTTCACCGAACCTTCTTCGATATTCATCGCATCAAGGGAAATCTCAGAACCCGAACTCGATTTATAACTACCGGTGATGTAAAATTTATCTTTTTCAGCATTTTGTTTTGCGATAGTTTTGGTAGAATCATAAAGCTGGGAATAACAATATTGATTAGAGGCAACCTCATCACCGATTTGTTTTTTAAGATATTCTCCGAAAGGTTCCAAAACGGGGAATATAATTTTTCCTTTTTCGGCATTAACAGTAACACCCGGTATAAAATCGAAATTACCGTCAGGAGAGCGGTCTAAACGGAAATCGACATTATCAAGATTCAAAACCTTAATAAGCATTTTACCGTCGATGTTTCCTGCGTTAAGATAATTTACCAACGTTCCCGATTTATCGCTCTGATATTTTACCTGAAGATAAAAATCCTCAGGTGAAACCTGATAAGCATTAAGGGAATAAATATTTTTCATCATTAAATCCCAGTTCGGAAGCCTCGGTGAAAAGGATGTACCTCTCAAAAGTTTCAAAATCAAAGTCTGTGAAGAATTTACCTCTGAAGAAAATTCGCCGACTTTATAGGTCTTACCCTTGTAAGTATACTCGTAAGCAACCGCCAAAACCTCATCGTCCTGAAGCGCAGAATTAAGCGAAATATATCCTAACTGCGGATTAAAAGTATATTCCGATTGAGTAAGCCTTCTTGCATTTCCGATTTTCTCATAATCCGTTCCCGAATTGAAACGCCCAGAAAGCGTACTTGTTACGGAATTTATGCTACGGACGGCTTTATAATCCGATGTGATTAAATTATAAAGTGTATTGGAGGAATTGCACGGAATTTTTGACGAAGAATAATGAACGGTTTGAGAGTTGTAAATTTTTTCAGGCTCTGCCAAATCCAAAAACGCTACGGCATTTCTTGCGTCCTCGGTTGCGAGTTTATTGTTTGTTACCCAAACCTCAATGTTCGTGATTACAACACCCGAGGTTACAACAGGAAGATTCGATAAAGCGTTTTCGTAATTATCTCTAAAAAAATGATTTAAGAAGAAGTGGCGATTGGCCTCATAATCGGAGGCTTGAACAGAAAACTCATTGCTGACACTTCCTGAATTGATTTCGATGGTTTTGGTTTCACCTTTTTGCTGGGAAAGAACAGCAGTTGCGGTAAGTCGTCCGAATTTCAAATCGGTTTTAACACCGAACAATGTCGTACTTCCAGTTATTAAATTACCCTCCAAAGGCATTGAAACGTTACCGAACTCTATCCTTTGAATAATTTCGTCTTCGTGTCCGATGTATTCGACCTTTTGTTGGTTTTCAAATTCAAAAGTTGATTCGGTATTGTAATTGACGGCAACTTTCATTTTGTCGCCGATAGTACCCGTTACGCCGACCTGCATAGCAAGGTCAAAATCAAACGAGAGATCATTACGCTGTTTTTTGGGTAAAGTATAATTATCAATCCGCGAAATATCCGCACCAAAAGTAATATCAACCGAACCTTGAGGTTTGATGTCAATAACGTTGGTTCCGAAAATTCTGTCAAAACCCTTGATATTAACATTAATCCTCGGATTCAAATATTTTTCCAAGCCGGAGCGGGAATTTTTGTCAGAAAGACTGTAATTGTCCATCATTTGATTTTTCCAATATTGTCTTAATTCATGACGGTTTTGAAGGCTGTCATAAGCGTGGGCATCCTCCAAAACGGGTCTTGACAATTCCAAACCTCCAATTTTTTTTTGCGTGGTATATTCCTTGGTGGAATAATCGTATTGAGTTTCTTCTGTAATATAATTTTCCTTGAGCTGAACGGGAGAATTCTTTCGCTCTTTATCGGAGAGTATTCCCGTATCCGATTCGATTTTTTTCTTTTCCCTAAAAGATTGCAAATCGGAGTTTTGCGCTCCCGAAGTAAAAACAGAAGCCACAAATATCGAAACAGCACCAGCAAAGCCTATGGTACGGGTAATTTTTTTCACGTCGTTATTATTTCACGTTTCTTAGTGCAAATTTTATAATATCTTCAGCGGACATTGTAGGATCTTGTTTGAGAGCCATATCCGCACCTTTTTCCGCTTGCGATTTTGGATAACCGAGCATAACAAGAGCTGAAACAGCCTCTTCCCTTTCCAGAGAATTTGCAAAAGGTTTTTCCTCTGCAGATATATTTTCTGAGCTCAATCCTATCTTTTGAATTTTACCTTTCAACTCTATAACAATTTTTTGTGCGGTTTTTGTTCCTATTCCTTTAACACGAGAAATCATTTTGGAATCTTCTCTTGAAACGGCATTCTCAAGTTCAAGCACCGACATTGAGGAGAGGATAACCCTAGCCGTATTAGGACCTACACCCGAAACGTCCAAAAGCATTTTAAAAACCTCTCTTTCCGTTTTGTCAAAAAATCCGAAAAGCGTTTGCGCATCTTCCCTTTGAATATGATAAACAAAAAGTTTACACTCTTTTTTGCCTTCAATTTGAGTAAAGGTAGAAAGCGATATGTTAATCAGCCAACCTACACCGTCTTTGGTTTCGATAACGGCATACGAAGGAGTCAAATCCGTCAAAAGTCCCGTAATGTATTCGTACATAATTTACTATTTTTTTTCAATTGTCATTTTTTACATTTCTCAAAGCATTCCGTTCTCGATCTTAACGATAATGTCTTCAATCATTCTGTCTTCGTCCAAAGCATCGTACTCACTTTTGAGATTGCTGCCGAAAAGCCGCGCTATTCCTTGAAACAAAAAAGCGTTGAAAGATCCTTTCAATTCTTTCAAAACCTCGTAAGTCGTACTGCCGGTTTCTCTGTCCACAAGTTTTATCAAAATTCGGCCTTGAGTAATCGTAAGGCGTATCAATTGGTCCTCAAACTGCGCCCTGAGAATTTTTTCCTGACCCTTGATAAATGCTTTTTTTTGTTCCTCGTCGGGAAGTTTTTTAAGCGAATCCTCAAGCTGACGGTAAACTCTTTTTATGATTTGGGCATAGGGCCAAACCTTTCGGACATTGTAAACAAGTTTATTGTATTTATCCTGTTGGCGTTTGGAGGTAAAAACAAAAGGCGGCATTATCACAATAGGCTTGTGTCTGACAATAAGAACAGTATCAGGAGGCTGAATAATTGCCGCAACAACTTGCGCTCTTTTCAGTCTTGCCGTATCTTTAAGGTCGTCTCCTCTTAAAATTACTTGAGCCTTAAGGCCAGAAAAAATTAAAAGCAGAACCGCAAACAAAATTATTTTTTTTAATGTCAGTTTCATATTACGTTTTGTTCTTTCTAAAAAAAAACAAAAAAAGCAGAAAATTATTGCAAATTTAAGCAAAAAAGTTTGATTGCACAAACTCCCTTTAATTTAAGAATTTACAATTTTAATTATCTTTGCAAAAAATTTACATTTGTAAAAACTTATGAAAACATTAATACCCTTACACTTAGAAAAAGGCAGCAAGGTCGGAATCGTAGCTCCGGCGGGTTATGTCAGCGAAATTCAAATAAAAAACGCTGCAAAAAAAGTTGAGAAAGCGGGCTTCGTTCCCGTAATAGCCGAAGGTATTTTAAATAGGCTCGGTTATCTCGCTGGAACCGACAAAGATAGAGCCTTTCAGTTAAACTCAATGTTTAAGGCAAAAGACATCAAAGCAATCATCGCTGCAAGAGGCGGTTACGGGTGTTCAAGAATTTTGGATTTAATAGATTATGACATTATCAAAGAAAATCCTAAAATTTTAGGCGGATATTCCGACATAACCGCCTTGGCATGTGCAGTTTACAAAATGACACATTTAGTTACTTTCCATTCATCAATGTTAATTCCTGAAGATACGGAGTATACAAGAAATTCGATGTGGAATATTTTTTCAAAAGGCAAAAAAGGTTTTTCCATCAAACCTGAAAATCCAAACGAAGTAAAAGTTTTGAACGAAGGAAAATCCTCCGGCATATTATTCGGAGGAAATTTAACACTGCTTGAAACTTTAATCGGCACGAAATACGATTTTTCGCTTTTCAACAAAATCCTTTTCATCGAAGAAATCAACGAGCCGCCTTACAAAATTGACAGAATGTTAACACACTTAAAAAATTCCAAAAATCTTTCCTTATTAAAAGGTTTGATTTTCGGTAAAATGAAAGGCTGCCAGGCTCAAGGCGAAAATTCCTTAACGCTTGATTATGTTATCGAAGATTTTTGCAAGGATTTGAAAATTCCCGTTATGAAAGATTTTTCTTTCGGACACGTTACAGACCGTTGCACTTTGCCAATCGGAGTCAAAGCTGAAATCAACACAAAAAACTTTCAGATAAAATTATCTCAAGATTGTGTAATGTAATGATTTTTTTTCTAATTTTACAGCGTTTTTTACTTTAGGAATGACAAAACGATTTGCGATATTACTAATAGTATTTTCTGCTCTTTGCAAAATCACTTTTGCTCAAAGCGGAGTCAGTTTCGTACACTCTGACAGCACCTCATTCATTTATTATTATGCTCAACAAAACGTTTTGCCCAAAATAACATTTTTGGATTGGGAAAAATCAACTCCTATCAAAAAAATAAAAAAACAAAGAGAAGATTTAACCTCTACCCCAGCCCAATTCTCTTTGCCCGAGAATTTTAGACAAAGACCCGCGCCTGAGGTTTATACATCAGATTTTGAAGGGACGGAATATTTCGTTAATATTCCCAATGACAAAACCTCAATAATTTACATTCAAGCAAGAAAAGCCCCCGAAAAAAAAGATTCTGTCAATATGTTTACTTTTTTTACGGGCAAAACGCTTTCTAACTTTTCGATTTCGTCCTTCGGCATAAAAGCAAAATACGTTAACATAGAAATTCCCGTAAAAGAGAATTTTCATATTGACATTTACAAAAACAAAATTCACGAGGTATTTCCTTGGCAAGTAATTATTCCGTTAATAATTTGTCTGACGCTCGTATTAACGGCGAAATTTTATCAACAGGATTATATAGGAAGATTGTTTTTGATAATTTTTTACCGCAACGCTTTTAATAATGCCGTCTCGGAAAAGAATATCAACGCCGACAAAGCAGGTTATATACTTTTTCTTAACAGCATACTTTGTGCTGCATTGCTGCTTGTAGCCTTAACATACAGATACGGTTATCAGCTGACAAATTTTTTCATCTCGTATATAACATTTGCCGTTATATTGTTCGGATATTATCAGATAAAAAAGATAATTACGAAAATTCTTTGTGATTTTTTCTCGTGCAAAGAGATTTATTTACTTTATTATAAGAATACGACATACATTTTTCAAGCCGCAGGAATATGTCTTTTGGTGCTAAATGTGCTTACTTTTTATGTAACAAGCCTCGAAATTCACAATTTTGTATTTTATTTAACGGTGTTTTTGGGCGTTTTTGCAGAATTTTTAAAAATTTTTCGACTTTTTTCAATTATTATTGAAAAACTATTTCCAATTTTTTATTTGTTTTTGTACCTTTGCACCGTCGAATTTTTACCAGCGATTCTCTTTGTCAAAATTCTGTCCCATTGACAAAGGGAAAACAGCATAGAGAGAGTGAATAAGGGACAGAAAAATACTAAAATTAAACGCATTTTGAAAATAACGAATGTATTGGTTTCGCAACCGAAACCGGTAAAAACAGACGGAAATCCGTATGTTATGTTAGCAGAAAAGCTCAAACTAAATTTGGATTTCAGACAATTTATTAAAGTAGAAGGAGTATCTTTTAAGGAATACAGAGCACAGCATCTTAATCTGCCGGATTTTACGGCGGTGGTTTTCACCTCCAAAGTAGGAATCGACACTTATTTTAAGATTGCAAAAGAAATTAAATTTCAAGTGCCTGAAGATATGCTGTATTTCTGTTCTACGGAGGCTATCGCTTTGTATTTGCAAAAATACATCATTTTCAGAAAACGCAAGATTTTTTATGGCAAAAAAACAGTTTCCGATTTAACGGATACTTTTAAAAAACACAGCGATGCCAAAACGCTTGTTGTTCAGTCCGATGTTTCAACAGACGAGATTCCAAAATTTTTGGACAAACTGAAAATTTTCCACAAAGAAATCGTTTTGTACAAAACCGTAAGTGCGGATCTTTCCGATATAAAATCCGAATTTGAGAAATATCAGCTTTTGGTATTTTTCACTCCGGCAGGAATACGCTCGCTCAAAGAGAATTTTCCGGATTGGAAACAATCCGAGGTTAAGATTGCCGCTTTTGGAGATTCTACGCAGGAAGAAGTCAAAAAATTAGGTTATAATCTTGACATTGAGGCACCTACACCAGAAAATCCGTCAATGAGTATGGCAATAGAACAATTTATCACTGCCAACAACAAAAAGAAATAGTAAAAAAAATGCCTAAAAAATACGGGCTTTCCAAAAGCGAAAAGCTGAAAAGCGTTATCAAAACGGAAAAACTTTTTACAACGGGAAAATCCTTCAGGATTTTCCCCTTTAATGTTTATTACCGTTTGGGCAGAGAGGAAGAAATCGGCAAAAATCAGTTTTTGGTTTCGGTCAGCAAACATTATTTCAAACACGCTGTTGACCGTAACCGGCTAAAAAGGCTTGTAAGAGAGGCATACAGACTCAACAAACTACCGCTGTATGAGGCTTCTGAAAAAAGCGGGGTTGCATTCAACGTAGGTTTCGTTTACAAAACCAACGTTATCAACGGTTTTGACACAATAGAAGAAACTCTGAAAAACGCAATCGAAATCATTACAGAAAAAATTAACGCTTTTCACGAAAAAATATCTTCAAAAGATAATCTTTGAAATTGCTCGAACTATTAGTTAAAACGCCGAAATTAATTCCGCATTCCGGGCAATAAGATTCAAAACCGTAGAGAAATCTCCCGCACGCAGGACAATAATCCGCCTTTGTTGCAGTAAAAACAAACTCTTCTAAATAAGGAAAAAAAATTTTCATTCTCTCTAAAATATTTTTTTGCTCTGAAAAAGCAAATTTATAACTTTGCTTTCTAATAAAAAAACTTTTTCACTTTATGTCAGTCATAAACAAGATAAAAAAACCGATAGAAGAAGAATTGAAACGGTTTGAACCGTATTTCAAAAATATAATGCATTCACAAAGCCGGCTGCTGAACTTTGTTATCAATTATAGCCTTAAAACCAAAGGCAAACAGATGCGGCCTATGCTTGTTTTTCTGACATGCAAATTAACGGGCAAAATCTCTGACAGCACCATGACAGCTGCTGCATTGATAGAACTCCTTCATACAGCAACTTTAATCCATGACGATGTTGTAGACGAGAGTTTTTACAGAAGAGGATTTTTCTCGATTTTTGCACTTTGGAAAGCCAAAATTGCAGTGCTGACAGGTGATTATTTTTTGGCACAGGGACTTCTTTTGAGTCTGAAAAACAACGAAACGGAAATTCTGCGTATAGTTTCAGATGCCGTAAGGGAAATGTCGGAAGGCGAGCTCCAACAATTGGAAAAAGCCAACATGATGAATATCACCGAAGAGGATTATTACGTTATAATCCGAAAAAAAACGGGTGCATTGATTTCTGCATGCTGTCAGGCGGGAGCTTATAGTTCTGGGGCGTCAGAAGAAGATGTTGATAGAATGAAAAAATTCGGTGAACTCATCGGCACGGCATTTCAAATAAAAGACGATTTATTCGATTATCAGGAAACGGGATTAATCGGAAAACCAAAATACAACGACATTCAAGAAAGAAAACTTACTTTGCCCGTGATTTATTCCTTAAACAAGGCAAACATAGTTTTAAGAAAGAAAATAATGCGGCTTTTAAGAAAACGCTCAAAATCGAATCAAGACATAACGCAAATCGTAGATTTTGTAAAAAACTCCGGCGGAGTGGAATACGCTAACAACAAAATGTACGAATTTCATAATCAAGCAGTTGCATTATTGGAAAAATATCCCGACACCGAAGAAAAAGAAGCGTTAATACTTCTTTGCAAATACATTGTAGAACGCAACAAATAATTATTTTTACTAACATAAAACGCTCAAAAAAATGAAAAAAGTATTATTATGTTTATTCGCCGTTTTAACACTTTTAGCAGGCTGCGATGTACTCAAAAGCGCAAACAGTCTCAAAAGTTGTAAATTTGCCATGAAAAACGTAACAGACGTTTCCGTTGCTGGCATCAACCTTACCAACAAATCTAAATTCAGCGACATATCGGCAACTGATGTTTTGAAACTCGGAGCTGCATATCTTACCAAAAGTTTTCCGCTGACCTTCAACGTAAACGTAAACGTTACAAACCCTAACCCCACGACCGCAAAACTCGCCGGTCTTGATTACATCGTTTGGATTGACGACGTTAAAATGACATCCGGTTCTATGAATCAATCCTTAACCGTTGCTCAAAACGAAACCGCTGTCATGCCACTTAACTTTTCGATAGACCTTCTTGAAATTCTCAAAGGTCAAAGCAAAGACAAAATTCTCAGTTTCGGCTGCGGTCTTGCAACCGGCAACCCTGATGTAAGCCGTGTAAAAGTATCTTTTAAACCCGCTTTCAATATCGGCGGTTCTATCATCAAATCTCCCGCTTACATTACAATCGGCGGCAACAAATTGATGCCTTCATCAAATTAAGCAGGATTTTTGTTTTTAACAAAAACTTTTTTTTAAAGAAAAAAGGGAAAACTAAAGCGGTTCTCCCTTTTTTCTTTTGGCAATTTCCTCAAGGTCAAACGGAAGAGCATCATCGGCAACTTTGCCCGGCTCACCTTTTTCATCGGCTCCGATATTCCAATATTCACCATATTCTGCAATTGCTTTGTTCTCGTCAAAATCGGCTACAACATTGCCGTATGCATCAAGTCCGTCAAACCACGGCTCCAAATCGCTGTATGCGGCTGCCGCTTCAGGACTGTAAAATGCAAGCGTTTTTTTATTAAGAAAACTATAAACAATATACTTATTATCAACACACCAAACTTCTACATTGATAGTTTTTGCCTTGTATTTTACCGCACCCTCCAAACAAATAGCAACTTTATCACTCGCATAAATTGTATCAAAATCCTCACGAGAAATCACGATATGATGTTTCTGAGCGTCAGATTCAAAAATTCCTTCAAAACTTACCGCATACGGTCCCTCATCAATATATTGTTCTAAGCTTTCTGTTGAGATGAGCCTATATTTAAGAGTTTTTATATGCCCTTCGTAATCGGCAGCAGATTCTTTATGATAATTAGTATAGATTGCCTTTCCCGAATATCTTGGATCTCTGTCAGCGACTTCAATTTCCGTTGATGCTTTCCATGATATGAATTTACCTTTCAGTTTTTTTATGTCCTTCTTATTGAATCCAGCTACAGCATTTTTCCGTATATCTTTTTTCGCCCAATCATCAATCAAACCGTATATAACTTTTCCTAAGATTAATACCATCAAAATAATCACTAACCAAAAACTGTCGATATGCTGCCATAAATAAAGAGTTACAAATTCCATAATTACCTCCTTTGTTTTTTTATATGATATTGTCAAGGCAAATATATACAAAAAAAGTAAAAATTAAGATATAGAATTTATTTTTTCTACTTTTGTAGGAAATTGATTTCAAAACAAATTACCTCGTAATATGACGCTGTGTTGATACCATAAAACGCTATATGAAGAATTTATTTAACAAAAACGAACGTCAAAAACATCACCAAAGCATTAATCTATACGTTTCTTTTGAGGGTTTTATTACCCGAAAGGGTAGTTTTTCTCTAAAACGCAAAAACTACCCGAAAGGGTAATGCTTTTCTATTTTTTTTTGTATATTTTTGTAATGTGAATTCACAATAACAAATTTTAGTATTTGACTTAAAAAAATTACAACAATGATGAAAATGAACGTTATAAAATCTATTGCAGCAACTTTTGTTGTTGCATTTGCGCTCAGTTCTTGTGACAAAGAAAAACTAAAAATATGGGGAAAAACAAGAATGGCATTACCTGCTAAGCATAATAAATAGTATAAAATTCTGTTCGTTATATATTTAACCACAGTATAAATAATGGTGAAAATGATGAAAGAACTTCTTTTCAAGACTGCAATTTTTATTGCAGTCTTTTTCTCGTTTATAGAGGCTTCTGCACAGGAGTATAATAATTGGTTATTGTCAGAGGGAATAATTTTAAATTTCGACAGGTCTCCGGCAACGATAAATTGCAATAAAAAAGGCGATAAAGGTATTAGTAATCATACAGTTGCTCTTTCTGACAACAATGGAAAACTTCTCAT
This sequence comes from Bacteroidales bacterium, assembly GCA_017544805.1. Taxonomy (GTDB): domain Bacteria; phylum Bacteroidota; class Bacteroidia; order Bacteroidales; family UBA3824; genus UBA3824. The sequence continues at coordinate 23,827 of JAFYDK010000138.1, forward strand.
TTACGGTTATTTAGAAACTACGGACAATGGCACGGCAAAAAAGAATTTTGTTATAAAAAATTCAAAAAATGAAATACTTACATCCTTTAGTTGTAGAGAAGTAACAAATGCAATAGGATGTAAACTATTTAACGGAGGGTATTGTATAGCAGCAGTTTTGAGACTGACTTTATCACGAAGAGAATTACATATATATATGTTTGATAAAAATGGAAATTTTAAAGATGAATATATTTATAACGATGCGAACTATAGTTTTTTTATAAACTTTGTTCAATGTGATGATTTTATAGCACTTATTGCATACAGAAAAGAACAAATTGAAGTATATAAATTAACCTCTCAAGGCTGTTTTTTGTTGCAAAAAGAAAATAAAAAACTTGATATGCTTTTATCTACAGAAATTGTTTCCTTTGATATTGAACAATCTTTAGACGGCAAAATTATCGTTACTACTTACGATATTGCATATATAATTGATTTTGATAAAAAAAACGGACGAATAAATGTTTCTGATAAATACGAGACAAATAAATTCCGTACAATGGCTTTCTCAAAAAACGACAAATATTTTCTTATTATAGATGATGATAAATTAAAGGGCTTTAAATACGAAGGAAATTTTAATTTTGATTTCAAAAATCCTGAAATAGTTTATGATCTATCAGAAAATGTTATTACTACTTGTAATCTCTGTTGGGATATGGCAATCGGTAATGACAGCAAGTTATACATTCATCATCAATATGCTGATTATATCATTGTTCTTGACGGGATTGAATCAGGGACAATAACGGAAGAAAGAATTACGTCAGAATGTTTAACAAGTACACATTTTCCGCTCATTCCTAGAATAAGCATTGTTTCCGTTTGCAATGTTTCTGCCTCTTTTGACAACACCGCTGTCTGCTACGGTGAACCATTGAAAATAACGCTTTCCGGCTCGAAACCGTTTACAGTTTTTTATACTCTTAATGGCACAGAAAAAAGTATCGAAACCGATAAAACCGAATTTTTAATGGACAATATTTCGGGAAAATACAAAATCACGAAAGTTAAGGACAGTGCATGTGAATTTTTGCCGACAGAAAACAATGAAGCAGAGATTTTACAACATATTCATATACCGAACATAATCGAAAAAAATTGACTGTATTTGTATAAGTTTTGATATTTTTTCTACTTTTGTAGGAAATTGATTTCAAAACAAATGAAAAAACAGACTAATGATTTTTTTTGTGAACAAGATTATGCACAAAAAACAACCAACAGATTATCACCTCTTGATTTAACAATTACATCAGGTATAATTGATGTATTGGGGTGCGGTATTTATGTGGTGGATTATGAGATAAAAAAAGTTTGCATAGTTTCTGACAATATTGCAAGAATGTGCGGATTGAATCCAGAGGATATTAAAAGAGAAAATTGCGATGTTTATTTGAAATATGTCCCTGACGATGATTATAAAATGCTTTTGGAAATCAACGAAGCGGCTTTTTCCTTTTTAAAGGAAATGCCCGATCAAAAAATTTTACAATACAGCGTTTCGTATAATTTCCATCTTAACGGACTTTTATTACACCAGACTTTTAAACCGTTGAAAGTTAAAAACGGATTTATAAAGCTCGGCTTGTTTATTCTTACACTTTCTTCAAAAAATGACATCGGGCATATAATTATGCAAAGAAAAAACGATGTTGATTATTATGAGTATTCACTTTCGGAACATTTATGGGAACACAAATGCGGCATAAAACTCTCCGAAATAGAAAAGTTGGTGCTTTGTTTTTCGGCTCAAGGTCAGACTTCGGAAGATATTGCCGCTATTATGTGCCGTTCTGTTGATACTATAAAACGCCATAAGAAGAATTTATTTAAAAAAATGAACGTCAAAAACATCACCGAAGCATTAATCTGTGCCATAAACAACCGTTTCTTTTGAGGTTTTTTATTAACCCAGTTCGAAATAGCCAAAAGTAAATTAAAGTGTACATTTTAAAATATAGGCGTCGTTTTTATGCCTTAATCAAAAGGTTCATATTTGATATAATCTTGATTTATAAGATGTTATGATATTAAAATAATACTAATTGCTTACATTCTGTGTCAATATCATAATTGATATGTGGCTTTTTGGGTAGAAATGAATATGCAATTAGCGCAGAAATCACGTTTGTTAAGAAATTTGTAAATGAACGATGACGTGAATGTTCTACTTGACATATTGTTTTTAAATCACCATTAACT
>JAFYDK010000139.1 GCA_017544805.1 Bacteroidales bacterium
AACGGATTTTTCGACGGAAAAAGGTTCTGTTACTTGGACGGTGGATTTGATAACGGATTTCAAAAATTCAGGAAATAATAATTTTCAGATTTTTTTCTTAGCAAACCATGAAAATACTGATTATGAGGATTTTGAAGGTGTAGGCTTGGCAACGGGCGTTAAAAATTCGCTTATATTTATAAGGTGTAATGGCAAAAAAACTGAAACACTTTATACTTTTCAAGATGCGTTTTCGTCGGGAAATTTTACCGTAATGCGCTCTGTTTCAGGTGTATGGACTGTTAACGGCGAAACTGTTTACGATGACGGCTGTGCGCAATATCAGGCGGGGTATCTCTTGACAAAATTTAAATTCAACAAAACGGGTGCAAAAAAGTTTGCGTTTAAATTTTCTGAGTTTTGGCAAAAGTATGAAGAAAAGCCGGTTCATTACGAGGCGGAAATTTTTCAGGCAAAACCTTCCGAAATTGTTATCAACGAAATTATGGCTGATGTTTCGCCCGCGCCGTTTGCCCTGCCTGAAAAGAAATACGTTGAACTTTTCAACAAGTCCCGAAACGCTTTTAACATCAAAAATTATACTTTTGTAATCGGTCAGGACGAGTTTACGCTCCCTGAAATGTGGTTAAAATCAAATACTTACCTTGTTTTAGACGACGAATTTATAAATACTGACAAACTTACGGTTTCGGGCAAGTTTTTGGCATTGAAAAACGCTGACGGACAAATCATTGACTCGCTCACTTATTCAGTTTCTTTGTATAATGACGACGACAAAAAGTCAGGCGGATTTTCCATGGAAAGAATCGACCCCGAAAATACCTGTTATCAGCAAAACAACTGGAAAGCCTCTCAAAATCTTTCCGGCGGCACTCCGGGTGAAAAAAATTCAGTTTATAAAGCCCTTGCTGACAGAGAAATAAAAGTCGAAAAAACTTTTGCCGTCAACAAAAATCAGGCTTTGATTTGGTTTAATTCAGAAATTCTGTCTGCCGAAGTTGACAAAAGATTTGCAATTACTTCTGACAAAAAGTCAATTTTAATTACTTTTGATGAGGATTTCGTCAGCGGCAAAAATTATGCGGTTACAATAAATAAGGCGCAAAATTTTTCTTGCGGTTTAATTGAAGATGTTACGGAAAATTTTGTTTATCAAAAGCCTCAGTTTCAGGATATTGTGATTAACGAAATACTTTTCAACCCGAAAACCGGAGGAAAGCGTTTTGTGGAGTTTTACAACAATTCCGGTTATGATTTTTTGCTTTACGGTTTGACATTCAGCAGTTTGACGACTGAAAAATCTTGCACTTTAAATGATTTTCTGTTTCTTTCTCCTTATGAATACGCTGTTTTGACCCCTGACAGTTTGGACATTCAGACAAATTATAATTGCGGCGGATTATTTATACAAAACAAAAAGTTTCCTACGCTTGACGAAAAAGAAGGCGTTCTTGTCTTAAAAAATATTGACGGTATCACTTTGGATTCGGTTTGTTATTCAAAAAGTTTTCATAACAAGTTTTTAAGCAATCAGGACGGCGTTTCGTTGGAA
>JAFYDK010000140.1 GCA_017544805.1 Bacteroidales bacterium
TGTTTGTCAGAGCGTTATAAAAAAGATTTAGAAAAAGAAATCCCTGAATGTGATGAATTTTTCGGCGTTAATTCTTTGGAAGAAATTCTTGACAAATTAGAAAGCAACAATCCCGTAAAAGATGTCGCCCGAATAATTTCAACGCCAAAACACACCGCTTACATAAAAGTTGCCGAAGGTTGCAACAGAATGTGTGCTTTTTGCGTAATTCCTTATATAAGAGGACGTTACGTGTCAAGAAAAATTGAAGACATAGTTTCTGAGGTTACAAAACTCGCTAAAAACGGCACAAAAGAATTTAACCTGATCGCGCAAGATTTAAGTTATTACGGTTATGACCTTTACGGCAAATACGCACTCCCCGATTTGTTAAAACAACTAATTGAAATTCAAGAGGTTCACTGGATTCGTCTGCATTACACTTATCCGAATAATTTCCCGACGGAAGTTTTGGAATTGATGAAAAAAAGCGACAAAATCTGCCGTTATTTGGACATTCCGATTCAGCACGTTTCTGACAAGATTTTAACAAAGATGAAACGCGGACATTCAAAGGACGAAACAGTTGCGCTGATAAAAAAATTCCGCTCTGAAATTCCAGATATTGCGCTCAGAACCACGCTGTTGGTAGGTTTTCCGGGCGAAACGGACAAGGATTTTGCCGAACTCGAAGAGTTTGTAAAAGAGGCTGAATTTGACCGTCTCGGGGTGTTTCAATATTCGCCCGAAGAGGGAACTTTTTCCGAGAAAAACTACCGCGACAACGTGTCAAAAAAGAAAAAACAAGAACGCGCCGATAGAATTATGCAAATTCAACAGAAAATCTCGTTGAACTTAAATGTCAAAAAAATCGGAAAAGTTTTTGAAGTTTTAATCGACAGACAAGAGGGCGAATACTTTATCGGCAGAACACAATACGATTCACCGGAGGTGGATTGCGAAGTTTTAATAAAAATTTCTGACGCACCAAACATCAAAATCGGAAATTTTTATTCAGTGCAAATCACTGATGCTGAGGAATTTGACTTATATGGCAAACCAAATGAATAAAAATGAACAAAATGAACGGTGCATTTTTCGAGAAAATAGCCTTATCTTTGTATCAGCAATAACAGAAAAATGCAATCATTCAAACTATTAATGGATTAAATAGTGAAACATTAAATTTTTTTTTCATTTGCAAGTCTTTTTATAATCAGTTTTTGTAAAATGCAAATGCAACCGTTTAATCAAATTAGAGACGAAGCCTCAGAATCCGAAAAGGTTCTGAGGTTTTTTATTTTTAGAAAAATTCATATTTTTTCACAAAAATTAAAATGAACAAAATGAACGGAACATATTTGAAAAAAACTCCATACATTTGTAATGTGAAAATCAAAGATGCTTTGGTTTTCCGAAGTACTTAAAATTGAACTAAAATACTTGAACTTATAATTGATTTAATTGTTTTATTTGTTTTTTATTATTTTATTTTTACATTAATATTTTCATTTGCAAGTCTTTTTATAATCAGTTTTAGTACAAGTAATGACCTTTATCATATTTTACTCAATAAAAGCTCTTCGGAAGATTTTTCTTCCGAAGAGTTCTTTTTTTTTATTTTACATCTTCCTGAAAAAATTTCCAAAGTTTATCATTAGGAACTTCAGCCGTTACGGAGATTTCTTTTTTGCTGACCGGGTGAATAAATTCCACTTTTCGTGCGTGAAGCGAAAGTCCGCCGTCGGGATTAGAACGCGGATAACCGTATTTTAAATCGCCTTTTACGGGGCAGCCTATATTTGCTAACTGACAACGTATCTGATGATGACGACCGGTTAAAAGATTGATTTCCCAAAGATAATAACGGTCGGAAACAGAGATGATTTTGTAATTCAAAATTGCTTTTTTTGCCTCTTTGTCAGTTTCTTTAGCGATAAAACTTTTGTTGAGTTTTTCGTTTTTCTTTAAGAAATCCTCGAGAGTTCCTTCGTCTTCTTTCGGACGGTTAGAGGTGATTGCCCAATAAGTTTTGTGGATTTCACCGTCGCGAAACATTGCATTAAGTCTTGCTAAAGCCTTGCTTGTCCGCGCAAAAATCACGATACCTGAGGTCGGACGGTCAAGACGGTGGGTTAAACCTAAAAAAACTTCACCGGGTTTATTGTACTTTTCTTTAATGTACTTTTTAACCTTGTCGATAAGGGTTTCATCACCCGTTTTGTCGCCTTGAACTATCTCATTCACGGTTTTCGAGACGATTATAATATGATTGTCTTCGTAAATTACTTGCATTTTGTTTTATAATTATCAAACAAAAGTAGAACATTTTTTTGAAACAGTAAAACAAAACTCGCCAAATCTGTGATTTTTTATCAGATTTGGCGAGTTTTTAATAAAATCTTCAGCTATTAAATCTCTCAACTAATCACCATGTTTGAAATAATCTAATATGCATAACAAGTTGTCAGACTGCTGTTTAAGTTTATCAGAATTGGCTGCAACCTCTTCTGAAATCGATGCAAAATGCTGCGTCGTAGTATTAAACCTCTGAACAGCCGTATTAATTTGATCGCTGCCTGAGGCCTGCTCCTGACACGCCGCCGCAATTTCCTGAACCAAAGTCGTAGTACGTTGCATCTTAGGCAAAGCCTTTGCAAAAGCATCTCCGGTTTGAATTGCAACAGATTGACCACCAGAACTTACGGAATCAATTTCTTTTGCCGCTAATGCACATCTTTCTGCAAGTTTTCTGACCTCGGCGGCAACAACGGCAAAACCTTTTCCGTGTTCACCGGCGCGGGCTGCTTCAACGGCTGCGTTAAGTGCCAAAATATTCGTTTGAAATGCAATTTCATCAATAATGCTAATTTTTTCTGCAATATCACGCATTGCTTTTGTAGATTTTTCAGCAGCAACACTATACTCCTGAATTGTCTGAGAGGTTTCAACAGCGATTTTTTGAGTCTCTTTGGCGTTATCGGAATTTTGCTGAATTGACGATGACATTTCTTCAATCGAAGAGCTGACTTCTTCGGCAGAAGCAGCTTGATCGTTTGCAGAATTACTCATCACCTGACTTGCCCGATTCATCTCGGCACTTGTATCGGCAATCTCTTCCGCACAATTTTTAACCGAACTGACAATATTTCTCAAATTATCAACAAGATCGGCTACGGCATTGTTGAGTGTTGCAATTTCATCTTTATTATCCGAGCGCATTGCGTTAATACTCAAATCACCTTTGGCAAGATTAACTGCAGTTTTAATACTGTCTTTCAGCGGAATGACAGAACGCTTTCTAAAATCCCGAGATGCTAAAAAATACATTACAACGGAAACTAAAATGCCAATTACAATTGTCAGCAAACATGATTCCGTATTTTTTGCGAGAGAGTTTGAGGTGTTTTTAATAACTCCCGCCGCAGAGGTTTGAAGTGTTGCCGCTGAAACGGAAATTTTTTCACGCAAAACAGGTAATTCGGAAATATCACTTTCTCCGTTTGCCTGCAAATTAGCATTAACTAAGTACTGAAACTTTTCAAAAGCCTCCTTACAAGTTTTATAATCGGTTTGAATGGCCGCTTCCATATCGCTGTCAATAAACCCTGATAAAGCATCTAATTTTGCCTGAGCTTTACGAGAATTTTCCAAAGCAGCGTTACGGTTTTCCTCTTGTCTGTTCTGAGCAAACAGAGTAATGTTTTTGTTTGCAGCATTAACGTCAATAACCATAGCGTCAGCCGTCTGCATAATATCAACATACTTGTCGGTGAGTTTGTCAGCAAAATCGTCAGCACTTTTTACTTTTACAAATACAATTAAAAGCGTAATCAAAAGCGGAAACGATATTACAAGAACTCCCAATGAAACGTTAAACGACAAAGATGTATTTCGCAATTGTCTGTCTAAAATAAAAGCCATATTTATTTTCTTTTAGTGTTATTATGTAGTAATAATTCGCAAAAATTACACCATTTTTTACGAACCTCCAAAAAAATTATAACAGACTTTCAATCGCTTTTTCAATCACTTTTATATCTTCGGTAGGTTCATAACGCTCCACGACATTGCCATTACGGTCGATGAGAAATTTCGTAAAATTCCATTTTATATCCGGATTTTTGTCATAATTCGGGTCAGCCTTAGAAAGCATATCAATAAGGATTTTTCCGATTTTGTGATTGGGGTCAAAACCTTTGAAACCTTTCTTAGATTTTAAGTATGCAAACAGCGGCGACTGCGCCTCTCCGTTAACATCTATCTTCTTGAACTGTGGGAATTTAGTAGCATAATTCAATTGACAGAACTGATGAATTTCCTCTTCCGAGCCGGGAGCTTGTTGTCCGAACTGATTACAGGGAAAATCAAGAATTTCAAGCCCTTTTGCGGAGTCCTTTTCATAAAGAGCTTCAAGTTCGGTGTACTGCGGCGTAAATCCGCAACGTGTGGCAGTGTTGACAATCAACAAAACCTTTCCTTTGTAGTCCGCAAGGCTGACATCGTTACCTTTGCGGTCTTTAACTGAAAATTTATATATTTCCATATCTTGTGAATTTTTACAGGCAACAAGTGCCATCATTAATAAAAAGATTAATGTAAATATTCTATTATTTATGATTTTCATAGTGTGTTATTTTTGGGGCAAGTTATGGAAATAATTTCTAATATGCAACTTTTTTAGTTTTTTTTCACAAAAAGTTTTAAGGCTGACAAGTTTTTTGCACTTATCAGCCTTAAAATTAAAAAAAAAAAATTATTTTACTAATCCTAATCCTATACGGTTTCTATCAACGTCCACCGTCAAAACTTTGACCCTTACGGGCTGGTTGATTTTCAAGATGTTAGCGGGATTTACGGGGTTGCGTTTTGTGCCGCCGAACTGAGAAATATGAATCAGTCCGCTCACATGAACGCCTAAGTCCACAAACGCACCAAAATTAGTAACGTTTGTAACAATCCCGTTTAGTTCCATACCTTCTTTCAAATCCGTGATTTTCTCCACATTTTGCTCAAATTCAGGCACTTTGAACTCTCCGCGCGGGTCTCTTCCGGGCTTTTCTAATTCCGCCATAATGTCAGTTAAAGTCGGCAGTCCGGTCTTGTCGTCAACGTATTTTTTGATGTCGATTTTTTTGCGGGTTTCAGCATCTGAAATCAAATCTTTAACGCCGCAGCCCAAATCTTTTGCCATTTTACTAACGATGTAATATTTTTCGGGGTGAACGGCGGAATTGTCAAGCGGATTTTCTGCGCCTTCAATCCTTAAAAATCCTGCGCATTGTTCAAAGGCTTTTTCGCCCATTCGCGGCACTTTTTTGAGTTCGGTTCGTGAGCCGAAAGGTCCGTGTTCTTTTCGGTAATTAACAATGTTTTGTGCCAAAGTAGGACCTAATCCCGAAACGTACATCAAAAGATGTTTTGATGCCGTATTAACATTAACGCCAACTTGATTGACACAACTAACTACCACATCATCAAGACTTTCCTTTAATTTTGCTTGGTTGACATCGTGCTGATATTGTCCGACGCCGATGGATTTCGGGTCTATTTTAACAAGTTCTGCAAGCGGGTCAAGTAGTCGCCGTCCGATTGAAACCGCACCTCTTACCGTAACGTCGTATTCGGGGAACTCTTCGCGGGCAACTTCCGAGGCCGAATAAATTGACGCGCCCGATTCAGAGACGATATAAACCTGAATGTCGCGGTCGAACCTCACTTTTTTAATAAAGCGTTCTGTCTCGCGGCTTGCCGTGCCGTTACCGATAGCGATACAGTCGATTTTGTATTGCTCAACAAGGGTCGTAACCTTGCTCATTGCCGCAAAAGCCTCTTTCATGCCTGAATGAGGGAAAATCGCCTCGTTGTGCAAAAGGTTGCCTTGTTCGTCAAGACAGACAAGTTTGCAGCCGGTGCGAAATCCGGGGTCGAGAGCCAAAATTCTTTTCTTTCCTAACGGACTTTGTAACAATAAGTTACGAAGATTCTCCGTAAAAACTTTTATCGCCTCTTCGTCGGCTTTTTCTTTTGAAAGGTTTGCAAATTCGGTTTCCATCGACGGTTGCAAAAGTCTTTTGTAACAATCCTCGGCAGCAAGTTTTATCTGTTTTGCGCCTTCACCTTTGCCTTTAACAAACTGACGTTCAAGGATATTGAGTGCATTTTCGTCTTCGGGTTTTATCGTGATTTTCAAAAAGCCTTCGTTTTCGCCTCTCATCATCGCCATAAGACGGTGCGAGGGAATGCGCGAAAGGCGTTCAGAATAGTCAAAATAATCTTTGAATTTTTGAGCCTCTTCTTCTTTGTCTGTCACCAACTTAGAGAAAATCACCGCTTCACGGCTGTAAAGATTTCGCATACGGTTACGGGTTTCAACATTTTCGTTGATATGTTCGGCGATAATGTCGCGTGCACCTTGCAAAGCCTCTTCTATGTTCTCTACTTTGTCGTTCAAAAATTTCTCTGCTAACGCCTCACAATCAGCATTTTGCTGCAAAAGAATTTGCGTTGCAAGCGGTTCGAGACCTTTTTCTTTTGCCACTGTTGCGCGGGTCTTTTTCTTTTGTTTGTATGGAAGATAGAGGTCTTCGAGGTCGGTCATCGAAAGAACTTCGTCGATTTTTTTCTTCAATTCGTCTGTCAATTTTCCTTGACCCTCGATTGATTCCAAAATCGCGGTTTTACGTTTTTCGAGTTCCTCGTATTTTTTGAGTTCTTCTTTTATCTGACTGACCTGCACTTCGTTAAGCGTTCCGGTTTGTTCTTTGCGGTAACGGCTTATAAAAGGCACTGTTGCTCCTTGTGAAAACAAAAATGCAGTATTTTTGACTTGAATGTCTCTGATGCCAAGTTTTGCGGCTATGAGTTTAATGTATTTTTCGTCCATGTTTTTGAGTAAAAAATTTGCCGTAAAAATAGAAACTTTTTATTTTCCAAACAAGTTAATTTTTAAAATCTGTACGTCAGAGCCGTTTCAAAAGTCAGCCCCGCACCGTCGATTTCATCACCAGAATTAACATCAGCCCAGGCCTTTGTACCAAATCTGAAACCTATCTTGCAGGGAAATTCAAACCCTTCACCGAGCAAAACACCAAAAGTTTTGTCAGGAAAAGCATTGTCCCCAACCGTTACCGGCTGATACGAATCCAAGCCGATTTTGTCGGAAACAACAACCTCATAAAGCGGTCCTAACAGAAAATACAAACGGCACCGCCCCAAACGGATATTCCATTTGCACAACAATGGAAAACTCAAATAATGAAATTTTCCGTTCATATCATAACTGACAGGATACGAATATAAATACCCACTTAAATTCAATTCGCCGTTTATCTGCCGCTGATAATACATAACGCCGGTTTCAAAAGCGAACACTTTCGTAAGATTAATGTCCAGATACACTCCGCCGTTAAACTGGGTTGTGGTAACCTCACCAAGGCTCACACCTTCGGTAACGTAATAATTGGCTTCATAATCTCCCCAGTTAACATCAAAACCCGCCTTCAGCCCGAGTTCCACACGACGGAAAGTTTTTTTCGTCAAAACGATTTCAATTTCCTTTCCTTCAACAACCTGTATTTCCACAGGGTTATAACCGGCAACGGAAACTCTGATAACGTTGCCGTTGTGCAATTTGATAGTGAACTTGCCGTCAGCACCGGAAAGCGTGGAACTCGTAACTCCTTTTTCCTCAATGGTTGCGCCGGCAAGAGGATTGCCGTCAGGGTCTTTGACAATGCCCGTTACAACCTGCGCAAAAAGCTCAACGGAAAAAAACATTGCAAAAGCTAACAATAAAACCTTTCTCATAATATTTCTTTTTTTGCCAAATATAAAACATTTTTTTTGAAAACACAAAAACTAAAATCAAATAAAAAAATGCAAAAAATTTTTGATTTTTTGTAATTTATTCATTTATTTTTTCTACTTTTGCATACTCAAAAAAAAAACGTTTTTTATATGGAAAATCAATATTTTTTAGGCTCAGAAGCTTACCGCGCCAACGAGGCAGAATTTTTTCCTGCAAGACAAGACGAAACTCAAAGGTTAAGTTATATGCTTGATAACGAAAGAGTTAGCGTTTTAACATCGGATGCACGCTGCGGTAAAACATCTCTTATCAACGCCGGTATTTTGTCAGAAAACAATTTGAAGAAAAAAAATGCCGCTGCGCTGAAATTTGACGTTCCCGTTTTTGAATTCGGTGCTAAAGTTCTTGAAAAACAGTTGGTTGATTTCGTTTCTAAATTCTGTCAAAAACCTGAATATATTGATATGTCATTTGAAAACGACGGTTCGTTGTGGTTTGCAATGAAACGTTTTCAAGCCAATCAAAAAGATAAAAAACGCATTTATCTTATCTTGGACTCTTTTGAAAACTTTTTTACGTACACTCAGGCCTCAAGAAAAGAATTTTCAAAAGCGTTAGCCGACTTGATTTACGGTGAAATGCCGCAAAAAATCAACGAAGAACTCCAAAACATAATGTTAGGAAAATCCGACACCGTAATCTCAAAAGAAGGAATGTCAATGATTTACGAGCCGCTGAACATTTCATTACTTTTCAGTGTCTCAAAAGATAAATACGGTTCGCTCGCAGAACTAAATCAACATATCAGAGGCATTTTCCAAAACGTTATGAATCTTGAGGCTTTTGATTTTTCCACTGCTGCTAATGCTATCCAAATAATTGCAAAACAGCCGTTTAACGAGCTTCAAGAAATCGAAATCAACGAAAAACTTTCAGATAAAATTCTTTCGGAAATTTCTTTTAATTCGATGGTTAGCCCACAAGTTTTAAGAAATGCCGTTTTGTTTTTAAGAAACAACCCACAAGAAAATTATTTTTCCAAAAACGTTTTTTCTTATTTTACGGAGGCTTTGGAGGATAATGTTAAAGAAAATTTTCAAAGATTTGTCTTCAACGAAATGGTTTTGGAAGGCGAAACACAACCACTTCCGGCTTACAAAACTATTGCCTTGAAAAACTATTCATTAGAGGAAAATATTTTGGACAAGGCGATAAAATACGGCATTCTAAAACGTCATATAACCGATGACGGAAGGATTTTTTATTTGCCCTGCAACGCTGAAATTTTCAAAGCAATACTCTCTTTAAAAGGTTTTTCTAATCAGAATAATTTCACTGAAATACCTAAAATTCAAGCGTTTGCAACAATTGAAAAACAGAAAAAAACTTTCAAATCGCAACGCAACAAAACATTGGTTCTCTCCTCGATGTTAATAGCATTGATAAGCGTTGCATTTGTATTTTTGGCGTTTTCGTTGAAAGGCGATGCCGAACGTAGCGCAAACATGGCTAAAAGTAATATGCTGACGGCTTTTGCATTTCAAAAATTAGAAACCGACACGACTTTCAGTTTAAGACTTTCTCAAAAAGCCGTTGCGTTGGACACTTCTAACATTCAGGCTTACAGCGCATTACTAAACTCTTTTTATAATACTGACATTTTTTACAACATAACGGGAAATTTGGAAGAAAACGTTGTTAAATCCGAAATTTCCTCTGATGCCGCATACGTTTTGACATACGTTAAAAACGAAACGGAAGAAAAATATTCTGCACGGATTCTTACCGCTGACGGAAATATTGTTTTGCAAATTCCTCATAATAAAGAAATTACGTCAATAACAATTTCAAAAGACAAATCCAAAATTTTAACGACCTCATACGATAGTACGGCAAGAGTTTTCGATTTTTCCGGCAAAGAAATTCTTTCGATAAAAGGTCATAAAGCCATACTTTGGGCGGCGGATTTTTCTTTTGATTCTGAAAAAATTCTCACCGCCGGCAGCGATTGCAAAGTAAAAGTTTGGGATTTTTCAGGTAATTGTCTTTCAACACTTTCGGGACATGACACAGATGTCTATTCGGCAAAATTTTCACCGGACGGAATGTCGATTTTAACATCTTCGGGCGACAATACGGCAAGACTTTGGACTTTGGATGGCAAACTCAAAAAAGTTTTTGAAATCAAAGAAGACAACAGATTTTGCGTTTCGTTAATTATTTCAGCCGTTTTTTCGCCTGACGGTAAATACATTTTGACGGCTTCAAACGATTATCTTAACAAAAATCATAAAGCCCGCCTTTGGGATTTGGAAGGCAACGAATTAGTAACCTTTTCCGGACATGACCTTTGGCTCAACTCCGCTGAATTTTCTTCAGACGGCAAATATGTAATAACCTCTTCAAGGGACAAAACTGTCAGAATTTTTCAGCTCAACGGCAAGCAGGACAAGGTTTTACGCGGTCATAATTCCAATGTTTGGAGTGCAATGTTTTTGCCTGATTCAAAATCGGTGATTTCGGTTGGCGACGATCACACGATAAGGACTTGGACACCGGGAAAACGGTTTGAAACTTACCAAGGTGCTAAAAACATAAATTTTGCGTGCTTTTCGTCTAACGGTCTGAATATCATGGCAGTAGAAGATACAATTGCCCAATCATGGGATTTAACAGGAGAAATAACCTCAACATTCAAAGGGCATACGGCACGAATCAACACAGCAAGATATTCACACAATTCCAAATACACTGTTACAGCTTCTAAAGATTGCACGGTAAGGCTTTGGGATAGTTTTAGCGGCAAAATGTTAAAAACCTACACCGACCACAAAGCCGAGGTAAACGACGCCGTTTTTTCGCCAGACGACAACTTTTTGATTTCTGTTTCCGCTGACAGCACCATTGTCATAAGGGATTTAAAAAAGGAGAAAACCATCAAAATATTATCACCTTCGGGCTGCGTAACATCGGTTTCGATTTCACCGCAAGGCGGCATTTTTGCAATCGGTGGCAAAGACGGCAAAATTATACTTTACGATTTAGCAGGTAAAATTTTAAAAACGTTTCACGGACATGACGGCAGAGTAAATTCCGTATCGTTTTCACCAAACGGAGAATATATAATTTCGACTTCTTCGGACGAAACAGCTGTTTTGTGGGACAAATTAGGACAAATGCGTTTTACATTCAGAGGTTACGAAAACAAAGTAAATTCGGCTGTTTTTTCACCCGATTCACGTTTTGTGCTGACAACTTCTGATGATGGACTTGCACAACTTTGGACCTCAGACGGAAAAGACATCATGAAATTCAGACATGACGGCAAAGTCTCGTCAGCAGTTTTTTCTCCCGACGGAAAATACATTTTGACGGTTTATACCGATGCCAACAGACTAAGAACCATCAAATTAAGAATGATTAGCCCTGACGGAATAACGCATCATATTGATCAACTTGACCTCTACGGCTCGGTTTGGAAACCCGATTCAGCAACAATGCAGAAATACGGAATGGATTAAATCATTTGTCCAATCAAAACGTCGTTTTCGACTTTAAGAATTTTGACGCTATAAAATTCGTTTGCTTTTACACCGTCAAACATTTTCATTTTTATTCTGACATAATTTTCACCGTAACCATAGATAAAACCGTCATTTTCAATGGTTTCGGTGAGTAATGTCTGACGTTTACCGACAAAACTTTGCAGGTATTCTGCGGACAATTTTTCCGATAAGTCGCGGAGGATTTTTGAACGTTGATTTTTTATTTTTTCGTCCGTCTGATTGTCCATTTTGTCAGCAAGTGTACCACTGCGGCGCGAATATTTAAAGGCGTGAATATGACCGAAACAGATGTTTTTTGCGATTTTCAAAGTGTCGGCAAAATCTTCGTCTGTCTCGCCCGGCAAACCAACAATAATATCAGTCGTAAAATTAAAATCAGGGATTATTTTTCTAAATTTTTCAACTATTTCCAAAAAATCTTCGCTCGTATAATGGCGGTGCATACGTTTCAAAACGCTGTTGCTGCCCGATTGAAGGCAAAGATGGATATGCGGCGCAAGTTTCGGATTTTTAAAGAGTTCAACAAAACTGTCAGAAAAATCGTCCGGCTCAATCGACGCAATCCTCAGTCTGAAATCGCTGTCAATTTCCAAAATTTTCTTAATCAAATCCTCAAAACTGATGCCCTCGTAATTGTATTTTGAAATGTTAACGCCGGTTAAAACAATCTCCTTGAAACCATATTCGAGTTCGGTTTTAATGTTTTGCAAAATATCCTCTGACGGTCTTGAAACCGCCCGCCCACGCACGTATGGCACAATGCAATAACTGCAAAAATTGTTGCAGCCGTCTTGAATTTTCACGATGGAACGCGTGTGGAAAGTTTCTTTAGCCGCCTCAAAACCAAAAACATCACCGTCGAAATTTTCTACGGCAGAAAATTCACCGCCGAGATGAGCCTCCACAATGTCGAAAATGCGGTTTTTGTGCTTGTTGTCAACAACAATTACATTTGTATTATTAGAAAAATATTTTTTTGCGTATTGCTCTGCCATACAACCTGTTACAACCACAAGCGAACCCTTTCTGATGGCGCGGTTGATGTATTCACGGCTTTTTTTGTCCGATTGATTGGTGATTGTGCAGGTGTTAATTACAAAAATCTCTGCATTGGAGTTTTCAAAATCGCCGTCGGTTACAAAACCTTTTTCACGAAACTTCGATGCCAATGCATCGGTTTCGTAAAGATTCAAACGGCAACCGAGAGTTTTAAAGGAGATGGTTTTCATATAATATTTCTATCAACCCAATTTTCAATATTAAGACCTTGAATATTTTCAAAATGCTTTACATTATCTGTTACAACAGTCAAATCAAAATGCTTGGCAGTGGCAGCAATCAACAAATCAAAATTATCCACCGGTTTACCTATTTGTTTTAGTTGCAAACGAATTTTAGCATAATCCATTATCACTTCCGAAATTGGAATCACGTTTACAAACCTCAAAAATTCATTCAACAAGTTCATCTGCTTTGTTGGATTATTAGAATTTAACGCGCCAAAAGTAAGTTCTGCCAACACTATTTCAGATATAAAACACTGAGGCTTTTTAAGTATATTAATTTTTTTACTAACGCCAAATTTTCCACGAAAATGGAAAACACAAATATTTGTATCCAAAAGGTATTTTTCCATTTTAATCGTCAAAAGATACAATTCCTCTATTAGAATAACCATCACGAACGCTGAAAATTGCTTCTTCCATTCTGTCAGCGTCGGGATCATCAGCCCAAATGCCAGCAAAATCAGCAATCGAATTGAACTTTTTTTCAGTTCTCTCTTCATTTCTTGCCGTTGCTTTCGCGATTTTTTCTCGAATTGTATTGAGCAAAAGCAACCACTCCTCGCTTCTAAAATCAAACGTGGAGATGTAATTGTTAAGATTTATTGCAGATGCGCTTACCATAGTTATGCTATTTAGCAATTAAACATACTGCAAAAATAAGCACTTTACGGAAATTCTCAAATTTTTTTTTGCATATTATTTAATCTCTTTTTCGTTAATCTCATTCATAATCTTTTCCAATGCGGCATCCGATTTTTCTAAAAGTTCCTCTTCCTTGAAAAACTTCGTCAGCATCGTAGCAAACACTTTGCCCTGATAAGTAAACACAAAGTCGTAAAAACCAGGAGTACACTCTTCGGGGTGCAAATATAATGAACCCCATTGCCTATCGTCATCTTGTTCGGGATCTTTGTGGATTTCTTGATACAGAGCAAAGCCGGAGAGTTCGTCGCTGAGTTTGTTTTTCAAATAGAAACTCTGATCGCTTTTATGTTTGAAAACCCAAACTCCAAATCCGCTCGCTATTTCAGACTGTGGATAAAATTCTATCCACTCGTTGAGTTCAAAGATGAAACGGATTTTTTCGGTGGAATACGGATAAGCGTTGATGCCTTTTCCTCCTTCTTGGTTGCCTGCCCGGTTTCCAAAAAGTTTAAGACCCTGCCAAAGGGGTTTTTCACCGTCTTTGAGGTTAACAAAATAGAGCTTTCCGGCTTTCATAGTGTCCTTTTCAACTTGCGCCGAAACATTTAAGGCACAAAGCATTAATGCCGCAATTATTGAAAATAACAGTCTTTTCATATTGTTACACGGTTAAAGGGTTATTTTTTTTATAATAACGACAAAAACGCTGTTTTATTGTATCGCTAATAAATCATCTCCCCTTCTGCCGAAAAATCGCTTGATTTTGTAATTTTTACATTAACAAAACTTCCGATAAGATTTTCGTTTTCGGACTTAAAACGCACTGCAATTTTGCCCTCGGTCAAGCCTGAAAGATAACCGTCAAGACGGTCGTGCCCATTGACCAAAATACGGAACTCCTTGCCAATCATACTTGCTGTGTAAAGCGACGAAACCGATTTTAAATCCTCGCTCAAAACCGCATAACGTCTTGACTTCTCGTCTTTTGGAACATCGTCAACCCACTGAGACGATTTTGCACCCGGACGCGGCGAATACATCGCAATAAAAGCCATGTTGTATTTAAACTCCAAAACAGCACGACGAGTGTTTTCAAACTCTTCCAACGTTTCGCCCGTAAAGCCGACGATTATGTCTGTGAAAATGGTAGCCGTGGGAAGTATACGGCGAATGTCGGCAATTACTTCACGATAACGGTTGATGTCATATTTGCGGTTCATACGTTTAAGCATCTCTGTATCACCGCTTTGGATTGGAATGTGAATCCATTTGCCAAGACATTTGTATTTTGCGATTGTCTCCAAAACGTCAACCGTCATATCCCTCGGATGCGGCGAAGTAAAGTATACGTAAAATTCTTTGCCGCTTTCGTCGCCGTAACGTCCGATTAAATCCAACAACTGCGCAAAACTGATTTCTTTGCCTTTTTTGTCAAGACCGTAAGAATTAACATTCTGTCCCAAAAGCGTAATCGACTTAAAACCAGCATTTACAAGGCATTTTACCTCTTCAACAATTTCTGCCGACGAGCGTGAAACTTCCCGCCCGCGTGTATAGGGCACTGCACAATATGTACAGAATTTATCACAACCGTTTTGAATCGGCACAAAGGCTTCAAACTTGTCGGGCTGACGGCCTTCCAACTTCCAAAAATAATCCATCTGATAGGCCTGCTCTTCGCGGCTAAGTTTCGGATAATAAGTGCCTTCGTGTGTGTGCTTTGCCAACATGTCAGCAAAATTTGTAAGGTCGCGCATATCGAAAACCATGTCGAAACTTTTCAAAAATTTTTCGCGATCGTCGGGCAAA
>JAFYDK010000017.1 GCA_017544805.1 Bacteroidales bacterium
ATAATAATAATAATAATAATTAACTTTTTTTTTAAGAAATCATATTTTTTTCATAATTTTTCTTTCCACCTTGCAAACAACCCTGCCAATATTGTTCCGGAAATTGAATGATAAGCACAAGAAATAGCGCATGGAAGTACGCAGAGTACAGAATCCGGGTTGGAAAGGCTAATAAAAAACTCCGATGCCAAAACAGTTGCCATGCCGGCGTTTTGCATTCCGACTTCGATTGAAAGTGTCTTTTTCATAGCCAGCGGAAATTTAAACAATCTTCCGACATTGTAACCAAGTACGTAACCGATTCCGTTGTGCAAAAAAACCACAGCCAAAACCAAAAAGAACAGCGCAATACCGTTAGAGACTAACTGCGGCTGCACTTGACTTACCACACCGCCGACAATTAGTGCCAATCCGATAACGCTGCACCCCGGCATTACCGATTGCAGGGTCTTGAAATTCTGCGATTTACCAGCAAAATAATTCAACAGACACCCCAACGAGACCGGTAAAATAGTTACTAACAAAATATTCAAAAACATTCCGATAGTATCCACATTGATTGTTGTATCAGCCAACATCCAGACCAAAAACGGAGTCATTAGCGGTGCAAGGAGTGTGGAAACCGTTGTCATACCCACAGAATACGCCACGTCGCCCTTGCAAAGAAACGACATTATATTGCTCGAAACACCTCCCGGACAACAGCCCACTAATATGATTCCGACCGCAAGATAAGGGTTAAGACCAAAGATTTTTGTAAGAGAAAACGCCAAAAAAGGCATCACCGTAAACTGCGCCACAGCTCCGATAGCAATGTCTTGAGGCCTTTTTAACAAAACCTTGAAATCCTCAGCGGAGAGTGTCAGTCCCATAGTCAGCATTATAAAACCCAAAATTACCGACGAGACGTTACCCCTTACCCACGAAAACACCGTCGGCAACAAAAATGACAACACCGCTGTCGCAATCACAATGATAGATGCGTGGCGGCTGATAAAAGCAAGCAGTTTCATTTAATTCACTTAATTTTCAACGGCAACAAAATTAAAGATTTTTTTAGGTATTTTTGCATAAAAAAGTTTGTTTTTTTAACGGTTAAGAAAAAAAAATTTATATATTTGTGAAAAAATCAAATTATTATACTTTTAAAAAATAATTATGAAAAAATTTTACCCCCTCTTAAAACATGCCATCAAAGTAGCGGTAGTATCGTCTATGATATTGATTGTCAGTATTATAAGTTATATAATTTGGCAAAGCAACCAGCACAAGGTTATCTCTCAAATCGCCAAGGAAGAACGCCGGAACATGACCGAAAGGATTTGGAAAGCCAAAACTGAAAACTATCAATACGCCGTCAGATACAATTCTGCATGGGACGACCTCGCGGATATATGCAACGGAAAATCGCAGCCCGATTCGGCGTGGCTTGAAGACAATATCGGCTATATGTTGGAGGCATATTCGGCGGCTATGGTGGCAATTTTCGACAAAACTGGGCAAAAACTATACACCAAAATTGCTGACGGCTACGAAAATTTGGATTTTTTCTCGCTTAACTTTATCATCCTTTATGACAAATTTTCGCAAACCGGAACAAAAGAGTTTTTCCAGTTGAGGGACAGCGTGTTGTTGGAATATTTCGGCGGAGCAGTAACTACCTCCGCTGACAACAATCATCAACTTCCGCCGCAGGGATTTTTGATGTTAGTCAGGGCAATTACGCCGGAGGTTTTGGAGGATTTCAGAATGTCGCTCGGTGCGCTTTACACCGGCCTCAATAGCAGCGAAAGTTGCATTCCAAAAGATGAAAATAACATTGTAGTTTCCCAACAATTAGACAGTTACACAAACCATCATGAGGCTTATATGTGTTCGGTTTTTGAAAACGAGGTGGAAAATTTCTTCGACAAATTGATTCCTGTTTTCGGAATTTTTGTGCTGATGTGCATACTTTCGACGGGCGGAATTTTATTGTTTATGAAAAAGAAAATTATGAACCCTCTTTCAAAAATTTCAAAATCGCTTAACGAAAACAATCACGCTGAAATTCAGGAACTTAAAAGCGAGCCAAACGAGTTTGGACAAATTTCGGAAATGCTTGACAAATTTTACTTACAACAAGAGGAAGTTGTTATGCAAAACGAAAGGTTGAAACAGCAGAGCGAAGAAATCATCACTATTAACAACGACCTCAACAAACAGCGGAACCGTCTTGTAGAAACCAACAATACTCTCACAGAATCAATTAGTTATGCAAGCAGAATACAACGTGCAGCGGTAAGTTTGGAAGATGATTTGGAGAAACTTTTTCCCGACAGTTTCGTGATTTATATTCCCCGCGACATTGTTTCAGGAGATTGGTATAGGGTGGCTAATCTTAGGGGACAGCGGATAATTGTGGAAGCCGATTGTACGGGACACGGTGTTCCCGGAGCGTTGCTTAGTATGCTTGGTATCAGCGCGTTAAAAGATATTTTGACCATAATGGATTCTGTCGGTGAAGAATTTTTGCCGGGCGTAATTTTAGATAGAATGCGTCAAACGGTGAAAACAACGCTGATTAAGAGTGTTGATGATTCAATGGAAATGAGCGACGGAATGGACATGACGATTGCTGTTTTTAATGCTGACTGTACGGCGATGAAATATGCGTCGGCAAACCAATCGCTGCTTGTTTTGCGCGGTGGCGAAGTTACAAGGCTTAAAGGCGACCGTATGCCGGTAGGAAATTATTCAACGGAAGATAATTTTCAAACCTTTGATTTTGAGTTGAAAAAAGGCGATAAAATTTTCTTTATGAGCGACGGTTACAAGGATCAAACTAATCCTGAGGCTGAGAAATTCAAGGGTAAGCGTCTTGAAAAATGCCTTATTGAAAACGGCTCGCTTTCGATGCCTCGTCTTGGCAAACGTCTGATTGAAATCATAACCGAATGGCGCGGAAATTCGTTCCAATTAGACGATATTACGATGATTGGGGTAAAGGTGGAAT
>JAFYDK010000004.1 GCA_017544805.1 Bacteroidales bacterium
CTACTTTTGTGCCGTCATAGTAACAATATTTTTAGAGTTTAACATTTATTGAAATCGGGGCATGGCGCAGTTGGCTAGCGTACTTGCATGGGGTGCAAGTGGTCGTGTGTTCAAGTCACACTGCTCCGACAAGCCGTCTGAGAAATCAGACGGCTTTTTTATTTCTTATACCTCTTTACCTTATTTTTTTGGTATTCATTAAAAAAAATTATATTTTTGCATTATAAAAAATAGCAAACGTGAATATGAAAATAGTACCTTTTAGTCCTGAATTAAAAAACGACTTTGTGGAACTCAACAAAGTCTGGATTTCTGCAATGTTTAGAATTGAAACTGCTGACATTGAGGAGTTTTCAAATATAGAAAAAGCTATTGAAAATGGTGCGCAAATATTTTTTGCATTAGATGATAAAAAAAATGTTCTTGCCTGTTGCATGATACGTCCTTGTGCTAACAACGAATGGGAAATCTTAAAATTTGCCGCTAAGGGTATGTCAACAGGTACTGGGGCTGGTTCGGCGTGTTTCAAGGCTTGCATCGACTATGCAAAACAGCAAAACGCTGACAAAATTATTATCGTTTCTAATAAAAAATTATCTCAAGCACTGCATATTTATAGGAAATTTGGTTTTGCGGAAGTCCCCGTAGACAAAACAAAATTCCCGTTTGAACGCGGTGATATAGCCTTTGAATTAGTATTAAAACACGAAAACATTATGACAAAATCAGAAAAAATTTCGATTTATGAAACCGTTTTACCGCAAATAGAATCGCTTGTTCTTGGCGTTAAATACGGCATTAGTTCGCTTGCAAATATTGCTGCGGTGTTGCAGCGTAGTTTAAACTTTTTTTGGACAGGTTTTTATGTCGTTGAGGGCGATACATTGCTTTTAGGACCTTTTCAGGGAGACGTCGCTTGCATTAAAATTCCAAAAGGCAAAGGTGTTTGCGGTACGGCTTGGCAAGAGCGCAAAACAATTGTTGTGGAAGATGTTGAAAAATTTCCGGGACATATTGCGTGTAGTTCGCTTTCAAAATCGGAAATCGTTGTCCCCGTATTTTCTGCTTCGGGCGAAATAACCGCCGTTCTTGACATCGATAGCGACCGCCTTGCAACTTTCGACGATACCGACAAAATGTATTTAGAAAAAGTTGTAGAAGTTTTGAAAGGATATGAGAGGTTTGTATAGCAAACCTCTCTTGAAAAACTTTTTGTATTTTTTCTCGCTGCTGATTTTTATACTAAACTAAAAAAAGAATAAATGAAAAAAAATTCAATACTTATTTTTACCACGGTAGGAACTTTATTGATGCTTTTGTATCAGCCGCTTTGGGACTTTTTCTCCAATCATGATATTGAATCGGCTATTCAAAATTTAGGTTGGGCGACGCTGTTTTTCTTGCCTTTTTTGGCGGTGTATTTTCTAAATCATTTTTGGCTGATTCCGAAATATATTTTTAAAGAAAAAAACACGAAAAAATTTTGGGGTATCAATCTGATAGTTTTTTTGTGCTTTTATGTGATAAAAGTTGCCATAATATATTTCTTTGTTAATCATGATTTTGCGGAGACTTTTGGACCGCTTTTGCCGAATGTAATGTTTTTTTTCATGATTATTGGAACAGCTCTCGGAATAAGTTATTATTTCAAAAGCGTTGAAGATTTAGAGAAGGAAAAAGAAAACCAAAAGGCAGAACTTCAATGGCTTAAAAATCAACTCAATCCGCATTTTTTGTTTAACACGATGAATAATATTTCGGCTCAGATTTATACGAATCCTGATGAAGCCCAAGAAAATCTTTCGCGTTTGAGTGCGGTTTTAAGGTATGCTCTTTATGAAACTCAGGTCGAAAAAGTTCCGCTTGAAGGTGAAATCGAATTTATGGAAGATTATATTTCGCTGATGAAATTAAGATGTTCCGAAAAAACAACAGTTACGGTGGATTTCGATTGTAAAACTTCGGGCGTAAAAATTCTTCCTCTCTTGTATGTTTCGCTCATCGAAAACGCTTTCAAACACGGTATCAGCAACAAAGAAGAGTCGTTTATAAAAGTTTCGCTGAAAAACTCGGCTGAAAATTTGGATTTTACAGTTGAAAACAGTAATTTTCCCAAAAATGAAAACCGTAGCGGTTCTGGTATCGGGCTTGAAAATTTAAAACGCCGTTTGGAATTAGCATACGATGGCAATTATAAGTTTTCAAGTGGTGTAATCGACGGAATTTATATCTCAAAACTAATTATAAAACTCTGAAATTATGGAACTTAATTGCGTTGTTATTGATGACGAGCCTCAGGCGGTGGAACTATTGAAAAACTACATAGCCCGCACTCCGTTTTTGAAATTTTGTGCAGGATATACCGACAGCGTAGAAGCCGCCTCGCAAATCATTAAAAATCCGCCTGATATACTGTTTTTGGATATTCAAATGCCTGACCTTGACGGACTTGAACTTTCAAAAATGGTGCTGAAACAGACAAAGATAATTTTTACGACGGCTTTCAAACAATACGCTTTTGAAAGTTACGACGTGAGTGCGGCGGATTATCTTTTAAAGCCGAGTAGTTATGCAAAATTTCTTAAATCAACGCAAAAATGTCTTGAATGGTTTGAGATGAAAGTTTCAGCGGAAACCTCTGCGCCGAAAAATTCCGGCAACGATATTTTTGTAAAAAGCGACGGAATGATGGTTAGAGTTAACTTGTCTGAACTTTTGTACGTTTGCGGGCTCAAAGATTATGTCAAGTTTGTTTTTCGGCCGCCAATAAAGCCCGTTATTTCGCTTATGACAATGAAAAATCTTGAAGAAATGCTTCTTCCGTACGGCTTTTTGCGCGTAAACCGTTCATACATAGTGGCTACCGACAAGATAAAATCCGTTGACAAAAACGATTGTATCTGTATCGGTGATGAAATTATTCACGTTACGGATATTTATAAAGATGAATTTTACAAACATTTGTTTTGATTTATTAAAAGTAAAAATGAAAAAACTGAATTTATTATTGCTGTTTTGTCTGACTTTTTTTTATGTCAGCGCGCAAAATGTTGAAACGAAAATCAAAGCGGTTACTGTTTACAAAAACGGTGCGTTAGTGGAGAGAATCGGAAAGTTGAATCTTCAAAAAGGTAATACAACGTTGTATCTCAATAATTTGAGTACAGAACTTGACCCGAATACGCTTAGAATCGGAATCGAAAACAGGGGCGTAAAAATTCTTTCTGTTAAGCACGAAATAATTGTTGTTGATAACGAGAATGTTAAGAAAAAAGATATAGAGGCTGACAGACGGATTGCTGTCATAAAAGATTCTTTGTCTTATCTCAAAGCGCAAACTTTGATTCTTTCTGACGAAGAAGACCTTATCCGTCAAAACCGCAATATCGGCGGACAGCAAAACGGCGTTTCAACGGCTGAGTTAAAAGCGATGACGGATTTTTACAAACACGAACTTTCGGAAATCGCCGTCAAAAAAATCACCGTCAACAAAAAAATTCAAAAATATAAGGACGAAATCTTAAAACTTTTGCAAGAAAAACAGACCCGTCAAAAAAACTTGCAGAAAAAAGACAGCCGCGTAAAACTTGTTATTCATACTGACAATGCGCTTTCAAATGTGTCTGTCACAATGAGTTACATAATTTTCAGCGCAAGTTGGGAACCGTTTTACGAAATCCGTGTTGATAAAACCGACAAGCCTTTGGACATGGTTTACGGAGCGCATATCAAACAGTCCTCAACCGAAGACTGGAACGAAGTAAAACTCACTGTTTCGACCGGCGACCCGTCAATCGGAAATGCTGCGCCCGAATTTTATTCGATGTATCTGCCGCCCGCAAAACGTCCGAACAGCACAAAAAAATGGACTCCGCCGTCGTCAAATCTTGTTTACGGCACGGTTACGGACGAGAATTACGAACCGCTGCCCGGAGTTAATGTAGTGGAAACGGGTACTAAAAACGGTACGATAACTGACATTGACGGAAAATTTCAGTTAAATATGCAGGATACTCGCAATGATTTGACTTTTTCATTTATCGGCTTTAAAACCAAAGTAGAAAAAGCGGGCGAAAATATGCAGATTGTTTTGGAGGAAGATGATGCTTTACTTGAAGAAGTTGTCGTTGTCGGTTACGGCACGGCGAGAAAATCTTCTTTTGACGAAGATTTTGTTGCGGATTACAAACCGAAAGAAATTAAATACGATGAACCTGAGAAGTTGGTTCCGTTGGAACTTTTTGATTCTCAGACTGCTACCGAGTTCAAAATTGATGTTCCCTACACGATTCCTTCTGACGGGAAAGTTTACGATGTTTCGATGCTGACATACCACATTGACGCGGATTACCGTTTTAGTTGTTTGCCGAGATATTCGCCTGACGTGTTTTTGCTTGCCGATTTGAAAAACTTTTCGCAGTATCCGATTTTGAAAGGCAACGCATACGTCTATTTTGACAACGTTTATCAAGGCGAATGTGAAATTGCGCCGGATTTTGCCGCCGACACGTTTTCGATTTCAGTCGGACGGGACAAGGACATCGCGGTCAACCGTCAGGCTGTC
>JAFYDK010000018.1 GCA_017544805.1 Bacteroidales bacterium
AATTATGGATATGCAAACTATATTAGCGGAGGTATTTTATTATGGGTAAAAAGATATTAGTTTTTTTTCTTTATGTATTGTTGTGTAAGTTTTCGTATTCTCAAATTATTACAAATGACAAACTGATTTGGGAGTGTTTCGATACTACTAACCCCAGTTCGAAATAATTAAAAGTAAATTAAAGTATATATTTTAAAGTATAGTCGTCGTTTTTTTGCCTTTTTATTTTTTTATGAATTAAGGGAGAATTTCTTATATCGAACTGGGGTTAATAAATACGTTACGTGTGAGGTGCAGAAAAAGCTTAAAAATCTTAATATCCTGAAAAAAATAAAAACGAATAAACAATGATATTATAATAAAAAAAATGTATAATTTTGCAATCGTTTTTTAATGGGAATTCAATTATGGAACTTAGCATAAAAGAACTTGCCTTAGCGGTAGATGCGATTTCCGTTACGGGTAATGAAGATTTAAAAGCTCAAAGCATTATATTAAGGTCGGCTTGTACGGCGGCCATGAAAAATCCGGTTTTTTTCGATTTGAGAAAATTTAAAGACCCAAAAAATCCGATTCAAAGGATGTACGGTTTGGGTGTTAGGATTTTTGTCGTAAAAGAATTTGAAGTAAATCCGAAGGATTATCCTGATGCGGTTTTCCTAAAGGTTAAAAATATTCCTCAAGCGATAAATAATTATATTCTTGAAGTTTACAAAAGGTTTAAAGGCAGAGTTATCGCTGTGCCGGACAGAGACAAAAATTGTCCCGTAAAGGATTGGATGTATACTTTACTAAAGACGCGTTACAAAGTTTTTACAACGTTAAGATATATTAGTGAACTTGACTTTTTGGAAAATGCAGCCGAAATTTCAGACGGTTTTGATATTGCAATTCTTCAGATTCCTGATAAATATGAATTTACTTGCATTTCCGAATTGGAAAAACTTGACGATGTATTTTTCCGTGACGGAGAGTTTTCTTTGGAGAGTAGTTTCAACGAGAAAAATAGTTTTATAACCGTAAAAGGCTGTTCTCAAGAGGCGAAAATTACGATTCCTTATTGTGATAAAATCCATGCTGAAGATGCGGCACATTGCGTATCGTATCTTATTAAAAGCGGACTTTATGAAAAAGAAATCCACGACAAGATTTTTGAGAATTTAACCCTTCCCGACGACCAAATCAAAATGCGGGACGCAGAATATGGAATAGGTTTAATTTCTTGTTTTTCAACGGTTAATAATCTTTATTCGATTTGTAAGACTTTTGACTTTTTGGCAAGACAAAACCAGTTCAAAAGTCGTGTAGCCGTTATAATGAATCCCGATTTTGAAAATCTCACCCCTCAAGAGTTCTTTTCAAGATTGTTTTTTACTGCTGAAAGTGCCGGTATCAAGAAAATAGTTTTTATCGGATATTTCTCG
This sequence comes from Bacteroidales bacterium, assembly GCA_017544805.1. Classification (GTDB taxonomy): domain Bacteria; phylum Bacteroidota; class Bacteroidia; order Bacteroidales; family UBA3824; genus UBA3824. The sequence continues at coordinate 1,425 of JAFYDK010000018.1, forward strand.
CAAATACCTCATTCCGAAGCAATTAGAATTACGAAATATGATACCGTTCAGGATTATATAGATAATTTTGACATGGAGGATTACAAGGATTGCGGTATAATATTCAAAGGTGCTAAATATGAGGATTTTGCTGATGTTTTCGACTTTTTTAATATCGGAAACCATGACACAGTCTTGGAGGTAAGTCTTACGGCTCTAAAACATAATCTTAACTATTACCGCTCGTTGCTTAATCCTCAGACCAAAATGATTGCCATGGTAAAGGCTAATTGTTACGGTTCGGGGTCGTATCAGATTGCTAACACGTTGGAAAACAATGCTGTGGATTATCTTTGTGTGGCATTTGCCGAGGAAGGTATCGCTTTGAGGTTAAGGAACATAACCTTGCCTATTATAGTTATGAATTATGATTTCAAAAACTATAAACAGCTTGCCAATTACCGTTTGGAGCCGGTTTTGTTTTCTACGGAGCGCACCGAAAAATTTATTGAAATCCTCAAAAAACGTAATATGAAACATTATCCCGTTCATATAAAACTTGATACGGGAATGCACCGTTCGGGTTTTATGCCGGAAGAATTGGACGAGTTTTGTAATCTTGTTAACAAAAACAAGGATATAATCGACATAAAATCATGTTTTACGCATTTTGTGGCGGCTGACGATGATACTGAAGACGATTTTTCAAGGCTTCAGACCTCAAGATTTACCTCTATGGCTGATACTATTTGTCAGAAAACGGGCTTAAATCCTTTAAGACATATTTGTAACTCGGTTGGTATCGAAAGGTTAAGACAATATCAGTTCGATATGGTAAGGCTCGGAATAGGTCTTTACGGTGTGGCTTATCAGGCAACCGACAATCTTATGGGTATTTCTAAATGGAAAACCAATATTGTTCAGATAAAACATATTTCTAAAACCGAAACCGTAGGTTATAACCGTAGAGGAAAAGTTACCGAAGATTCCCGTATTGCACTTATTCCCGTGGGATACGCCGACGGTCTTAACAGAAAATTCGGAAACGGCAACCTTTATGTTGAAATAAATTCCAAACGCGCACCTATTATCGGAAATATATGTATGGATATGTGCATGGTTAATATCACGGGAATAGATTGCAAAGTAGGCGATGAGGTGGTTATTTTCGGCTCCAACCATAAACTTATCGAAATGGCAAACGCCATTGAAACAATTCCTTATGAAATTTTAACAGGAATTAGTCAAAGAGTTAAAAGAGTTTATGTGGAGTAAAAAAAAATTTTTTATTCTTCTTTTAATAATTATCTTTGCAAGGACGGTTATTTTTGATTTTTAAATTTTAAGAATATGAAAACGTTTTTATATACAATATTTCCTTTGGTGATATTGCTTATTGCTTGTTCTAATCCTAATGATAATAGTTCAGGCAAGGACAGAGCCATGAAAGAATATAATTCTATGATGGAGCTTTATAATCATAGAATTAGCAGAGGAGATTATCAAGGGGCGTTTGAATATGTTAATAGGGCTAACCGTCTTGCAGACTCTATGGGCAATGCTCGTGATTTGGCGTATACATATACTTGTATCGCTTTTATATCTGCTAAAATGAATAATTTCTCAATAGCGAGTAAAAATTATTATTTAGCGTATCAGAATTATCTCCCGCTTTCCGATTCTGTATCATTTGCACGGCTTTGGAGAGAGTGGGGACGCTCCTCTTACGAAAACGGCGTATATGATTCAGCTACGGTTTTCTTTGAAAGAGCTTTTGAAATGGACAGTCTTATTGTCGATAATTTCGGTTTGAAAAGCGATTTGATTTTTCAAGGGCACATGTTTTTGGATATTTACAGAAGCAATCCCGCTTTTCCTAATCATGAAATGTTGGTATCGGCTTATAATAACTTTTTAAGAGCAAGAGCCTACGGTGTTTCGATAAACGAAACCGAAATTCATAATTATCTTACAATAGGTCTTTGCGAGGTTTTCTTTCAGCTTTCGGAGTCCGAGAGACGTAACAAAGGAAACAAATGTTGTTCTTATGCCGATAGTTGTATGAATTATTATCCTAATGCTTTAAGGATAGTTCAACGTAGCGGCAATTTTGACGATTTAGTCCGTTTTGACTTGATGAAAGTCAGATTAAAATTAACCCAAAAAGATGTTAAAGGTGCTGAATCTTTAGCTGATTCTTTGTACAAACAAGCTCAGCATGAGATTTTAACATACCATCACGAAACGGCTATGACGGCATACGCAATGATTGCCCTTTATAAAGGCGAATACAAAAAAGCCGTAGAACATATCATTGAGGCTGCCGATTATAAAACCACTAACGCGAGTTACGGTCAGGGTTATAATCTAACGCAGCAGCTTGCACGTGGTCAGATGGAAAGCGAACAGATGAAAGCCTTCGGACGCGAACAGGCTCTGATGGGAAAAATCCGTGCAAGACGTATGGCTATGATTGTAGCCGGCACAGTCATAACGTTTTTGGTCGTAATCCTTATAATGAGCGTAAGACACGCCCGCCGTTATAAAAGACTTAATAAAATAATTACCGCTCAAAACGAGGAAATCAAAGCCAAGAACGAGGAAATCACTGCTTATAACGAAGAGATAACCGCTTATAACGAGGAGATAACCGAAAGTATTAATTATGCGAGCCGTATTCAACAAGCTGTTTTGCCCTCTATGGAGGATATGAAAAAGCTTTTCGGTGATAATCTTTTGATTTATAGTCCCAGAAATATTGTTTCGGGAGATTTCTTTTGGGCATTATCCTCGGGCGGTCTAAAATTTATCGTAGCAGGCGATTGTACGGGACACGGTGTCCCGGGTGCATTGCTTAGTATGCTCGGTATGTCGTGCCTTGATTCCATTACCCGAAACCTCAACCTTGAAAATGTTTCAGCCAGTGAAATCTTGGATAAAATGCGTATTATCCTAAAAGGCACTCTAAAACACAACTCATACGACGATTCCAAAACTAATGACGCAATGGATTTAGCGTTGGTGATTATCGATGCTTCCAACATGAAATTACAATTCTCCGGTGCATACAGACCTTTGGTTATAATACGCGGTGATGAAATCCTTAGAACCAAGGGCGATAATATGCCTATCGGTGCGCATTTAATAGAAAAAGAACATTTCACGAATCATGTTATTGACATTTTCCCCGATGATGTGATTTATCTGTTTTCAGACGGATTAACCGATCAGTTTGGTTACCGCTCGGCCAAACGTCCTTCCGAGGTCTTTAACATGACTCAATTCTGTAAACTTCTTTTGGAGGTTCACAAAGAAGATTTTCAGATACAAAGACAAAAAATCCTTGATAGGATTGAGCAGTGGAAAAAACCTAAACAAATCCATCAACAGCTTTGTGGTCAAACCGATGATAATCTGTTGATAGGATTGTCGGTTAAGAATATATGCGCTTTGGAAAAAGACTAATTGTTTAATTATTAAGAAAATATGAAAACCTTTATTAATGATGATTTTTTGTTGAAATCGGATTTTGCGAAATCTCTTTACCATGATTTTGCTAAAAAACAGCCTATTATTGATTATCATTCACATCTTATTCCTCAGCAAATCGCTGAAAATAAACGTTTTGATAATATTACACAGATTTGGCTTTACGGCGACCATTATAAATGGCGTGCAATGAGAGCCAACGGTATTGACGAAAAGTATATTACTGGAAACGGTTCTGACAAAGAGAAATTTTTAGCGTGGGCTAAAACCGTTCCTGCCTCTTTAAGAAATCCTCTTTATCATTGGACTCATCTTGAACTTTTAAGATATTTCGGTATTGATGAACTTTTGGATGAAAGTTCAGCTGAAAGAATTTACGATAAAACCTCCGATATGCTAAAAAACGGAGAGTTGAGAGTTTGGGATATTTTCAAGAAGATGAACGTTGAAACTCTTTGTACGACCGACGACCCCGTTGATTCATTGGAGTATCACGAAAAAATTTTAAAGAGCGGTTGTCCTGCCAAAGTTTTACCGTCATGGCGGCCAGACAAAGCCTCTGCTGCCGGCGATGCTAAAGCCTATAATGCTTATCTTGACAAATTATCTGAGGTTTCTAATACCGAAATTAATAGTTTCGATACCCTTTTTGACGCCTTAGATAAGAGAATTAACCATTTCGCTTCGTTAGGTTGCAGACTTGCAGACTTTGGTTTGGATTATCTTTACGCAGAGGATTTCACTGAGAAAGAGGTTAATGAGATATTCTTGAAAGTACGCTCTGGCAAAGAATTAACTAATTTGGAACTCAAAAAACTTCAATCGGCAGCGCTTTATAGATTTGCATTGCAGGTTAAGAAGTTGAATTGGGTTCAACAATTCCATGCGGGTCCTATTAGAAACAATAATTCGAGGTTGTTGAAAAAACTCGGTCCCGATACAGGATTCGATTCTATTTGCGATTATCCTCAAGCCGAACAAATGAGCCGCTTCTTGAATCGTTTGGATAGCCACGACAACTTGGCTAAAACCATACTTTATAATATTAACCCCGCTGATAATGAAGTATTTGCTACAATGATAGGTAATTTTCAGGACGGAAGTGTTCCGGGCAAAATGCAATGGGGTGCGGCATGGTGGTTTTTAGACCAGAAAGACGGTATCGAAAAACAGATTAACTGCTTGAGTAATCACGGATTGTTGAGCCGTTTTGTGGGAATGTTGACCGACAGCCGCAGTTTCTTGTCATATCCGCGGCATGAATATTTCCGCAGAATACTTTGTAATATTTTTGCTCAAGATGTTGTTAATGGTGAATTGCCCGAAGATATTAATCTTATTGGTAATACGGTTAGCAATATTTGTTATTTTAACGCAAAGGAATATTTTAAATTTTAATAAATAAAAAACAGCCGCAAATTCTGCGGCTGTTTTGTTAATTTTCTTAGAGTGATAAAGTTAATTTTCTTAGGTATATAAAAAAAATATGACCCCGAATGATAATTTCATCCAAAGGATAAAATAATAATATGACCCCGAATGATAATTTCATCCAAAGGATAAAATAATAATATGACCCCGAATGATAATTTCATCCAAAGGAGAAAATAATAATATGACTCCGAATGATAATTTCAGCAGAGTGATGAAATAGTAATATGACTCCGAATGATAATTTCAGCAGAGTGAGAAAAAAATAATATGACTCCGAATGATAATTTCAGCAGAGTGATGAAATAGTAATATGACTCCGAATGATAATTTCAGCAGAGTGATGAAATAGTAATATGACCCCGAATGATAATTTCATCCAAAGGAGAAAATAGTAATATGGAGTCATATTATAATTTTCTCCATTTTGGAAAATTACAAAAATAAAGTGTATCAGTCTTTTTTACCTTCTTGGTTGTTCTTTTGACGGCTCTTTTTCATGGAAAAATAAATGCCGGAAGTGATTTTCTCGTCATTAGTAACGGTTTTGGTTAAGAGGTAAGTGCCGTGCGAAATAGAATCAGCGTTAGTTATTTTGTATTCGATGTCCCAACCGCGTTTGCTCATGTAGTTTAATGCAGCGACGGGGGAATGAAAAATTATTTTTTCACCGTTTTCGTCGCCGATAACATCATCACGGTAATAGGTGTTAGAATATTTCGCCCCTAAATCTACACGGGCTTCAACTCCACCGTTAAAGGTGTGGAACAGTTTTAGTTCACAATATACTTTGTAGCCGTTGGTTTGTGAATAACCAATTAGACTTGTTAATGTTATTAATAATGCAAAAAATAATGTTTTCATCTTCTTTTAAAGTTTTTATTATTAATTGACGGTTTTTTATTAGGGATTTGAATTTTTTTCTTACCGTTTTTTTTCACTTGAAATGAAAAACCGATATAAACCTAAAAAAAATAATATAAAAAGATATAAAATAGTCCGATTTTTGTTTTATATTTGTCATGTCATATAACACCTTATAATATTAAAAATAGTATGAATCAGCCAATTGATTTTATATACCGGCATTTTAGTGATATTGAGAAAGATGACATGGAATACATTTATAGGGGTGAGATAACACCTGTTATAGTCATGGACATTCTTGATTTCGCAAAGAACAATCTTGCTAAAGCCGAGGATACTAAAAAGCTCAAAACCCGTATTTATTATATTATGGGAGAGGGTTTGCAGAATATTACACGTCATCAAGCCGATTCTTCCGACGGGGATACCGATAAGGAGGCGATAATAGTAATTCACAAGAAAGCGCGGAAATATATTATAGCCACAGGAAACTTGATGTTGAAATCCGAGGAAGCAGCCCTAAGGCGTAAACTCGAGTATATCAATCATTTGGATGCTTCGGGTCTGAAGGAGTTTTCGCAAAAAATCCGTAACGATACGAAAATCACAGCCAAAGGCGGAGCAAGTCTTGGACTTATTGAGATGGCGAAACGTTCAGGAAACAAGCTTGATTACTTGATTCAGAGCGTAGATGAGAATCTTTCGTATTTTTATCTGACTACCGAGATCGAAACCTCTGGCACGAATGAGCAAAAATCTCAAGAAGGAGGCTATTCTATTAAGCAATTAATAGAGGATCATGAAAATTTTAACAAAAATAATTATACTCTTTCGTTCAAAGGTGATTTTAATCAAGAAAATTTATTATCTTTGCTTTCGATTTTAAAGAGTGGGATGAACGAGACTCCTACACGTATAAAGCTTTATGCGGTGATGGTTGAATTGCTTCAGAACATAGTAAAGCACGCCGATAATATTGACGGTACGGCTGATTGGAGAGCCGGAGTGTTTTATATTTGTGAATCTGAAGAAAATTTTGCACTTTTGGCAGGAAATTATATCCGTAAGAAATATTCTGAGGCACTTGCTGAGAGGATAAACCGTCTTAACGCAATGGATTACAAGGCTTTGACGAAGGAATATAACAAAATATTGTTGAATTCTGAGGCGAACGATCCTGTTTCAACGGGCTTGGGATTTATAGATATACGCAGAAAAACCGGCACTCAGATTGAGTTTTCTATGAGAGAGGTTAATTCTGACACTGATTTTTTTATTATAAAAACAACCGTTAATAAAATAAATTAAGAAAAATACAAAAGTTAAGGATATGGAACCGTTAATTAAAGAAGCTACCGTAGATACGCCAAAAGTGGTATTGGACGCGGAAAAGGGAATTTTTATGTTAGCCCAGATGTCGCTGCCGGAGGATGCTGTGGATTTTTATACGCCGGTAATCAATTGGATTACCGAGTATGCACGCAATCCTAATGAGAAGACTGTATTTGATATGAAATTGGATTATTTCAATACGGCTTCGAGCAAACAGTTGATTCAGATACTTTTGCTTTTGCAATCACTGAAAGACAGAAGTGAGGTTTCCATCAATTGGTATTACAAGGAAATAGATGAGGATATGCAGACAATCGGTGAGGAATACAGTCAGATAATAGACTTACCGTTTACGCTTATTCCTATTCCTAAAAAAGATAAGTAAGGCGTGGAGGCCTAAAATGAAATGGGCAAACTATTAAAAATACATCCACAGACACCTCAGTTAAGACAAATACTTGAGGCGGTGGATATTTTGTATCATGACGGAGTTATAATATACCCGACGGATAGTGTTTATGCGTTAGGGTGCAGTATGAATAGTAAAAAAGCACTCGAAAGATTAGCCCGTTTTAAGAGGATAGATCTCTCTAAAGCTAAGTTTTCTTTTATATGCAAGGATTTAAGTAATATATCGGAATATACGATGCCTTTGGATGCAAAGGTTTTTAAGCTCTTAAAAAAGAATACTCCCGGTCCATTTACTTTTATTTTACCGGCGAGCAAGAAGATTCCCCGTATGTTTGATAATTCCCGTAAGACGGTAGGACTTAGGATACCCGATAATAATATTTTGTATCAGATAGTAGAAAATCTTGGTCATCCGTTACTAACGACCTCTATTATAGATGAGGACGAGATTATAGAGTATTCTACCGACCCTGAGCTTATTTGGGAGCGTTATAAAAATCAGGTAGACCTTGTAATAGACGGCGGTTACGGTGACAACCGTCCTACTGCTGTTGTGGATTGTACGAAGGGCGATATTGAAATTATTAGAGAAGGTGTTAAGGATTTAGTATATTAGAAGGGAAAAAGTTCTTTTCTAAAAAAATATATAAAAAAAATCATGCTCGTAAAAACATACGCAAGTGCGGTTCATGGAATAGATGCAACAACGGTAACTGTAGAAACCGAGATGTCGCCCGGTATGTCCATAGATATAGTTGGTCTTCCGGACAATGCCGTTAAAGAGAGCGAACTTAGAATAGATGCGGCTTTAAGGAGTGTCGGTTATAGAATACCGGGACAGAAGACTGTTATCAATATGGCTCCTGCTGACATTAGGAAAGAGGGTTCGCATTATGATTTATCGTTAGCGGTAGGTATTTTGGCGTGTTCCAATCAGATAAGTAATGAGCGTATCTCGGATTATATTTTGCTTGGTGAGCTTTCGCTTGACGGCAGCATAAAACCTGTAAAAGGTGCTTTGCCGATAGCTATTCAAGCTGTTAAAGAGAATTTCAAAGGGATAATAGTACCGAAGGAGAATGCCCGGGAGGCTGCTGTTGTAAACAATTTGGAGGTTTACGGCATGAGTTCTATTTTGGAGGTGATTGATTTTTTCAACGGTAATCCGACTGTAGAGCCTACGGTTATTGATACGCGGAAAGAGTTTTTTGAGAATTATGAAACGGTGGATTTGGATTTTGCTGACGTTAAAGGTCAGGAGAATGTAAAACGTGCTTTAGAGATAGCAGCTGCCGGAGGTCATAATGTTATAATGATAGGAGCTCCGGGTTCGGGCAAGACGATGTTATCAAAAAGGATACCTTCGATATTACCTCCGTTTACGTTAAGGGAATCGTTGGAGACTACAAAGATTCATTCAGTAGCGGGGACATTGCCGAAGGATTCGGCATTGATGACAACCCGTCCGTTCCGCAGTCCTCACCATACGATTTCGGATGTAGCGTTAGTAGGAGGGGGGACCTATCCTCAGCCGGGAGAGATTTCTTTGGCGCATAACGGAGTTTTGTTTTTGGACGAACTGCCTGAATTTAAGCGGCAAGTGCTTGAGGTTTTGCGTCAGCCTTTGGAGGATAGGGAAATAACGATTTCTCGGGCAAGGTTTACGGTTAATTATCCGGCAAGTTTTATGCTTGTAGCCTCAATGAATCCGTGTCCTTGCGGTTATTATAATCATCCAGAAAAACAATGTGTTTGTTCTTCCGCGCAGGTGAAAAAGTATTTAAACAGAATTTCAGGACCTTTATTGGATAGAATAGACATTCATGTTGAGGTTGTGCCTGTTCCGTTTAAGGATTTAGCGGTAAGACAGACCTCGGAATCGAGTGCCGAGATTAGAAAACGTGTTATAAAAGCCAGAGAAATTCAGTTGAAACGTTTTGCTGATTCGCCGAAAATTCATTGTAATGCTCAGATGACAAGTAGTAAAATCAGAACGTTTTGTAATGTAGACGATATAGGCATGACGCTTTTGAAGAATGCGATGGAGAAACTCGGACTTTCAGCCCGTGCATACGATAGAATTTTGAAAGTATCCCGTACCATTGCCGATCTTGAAGGCGTTGAAGATATAAAACCTCAGCATATTGCCGAGGCTATTCAATACCGTAGCCTTGATAGAGATAACTGGGGTATGTAAGCAAATAAAAAAAACGACCCGCAATTTTTATATTGCTGGTCGTTTTTTTATTTATAATTCGATGATTTTGTATTTTGGTACTAATAATTTCATTACTGTCCAGCCTAAAAGATAAGCAATTGCGCAGAAAACAAACATTATAGTATAACCTGTTTCAATAGAGCCTTGAGCACTGTAGTAATCAAAAAGCCATCCGCCGATTTTACTTGTTATAACACCGCTTAATGAGCCGGCCATTGTACCGATTCCGACAATAGATGCCACTGTTTTTTTAGGAAACATATCCGATACGGTAGTATAAATGTTAGCACTCCAAGCCTGATGAGCAGAGCATCCGATACCGATTAAAATTACGGGTAACCAATATGAAATGTCGCTCAATGGTTGTGCTAAAAGAACTACTAACGGGAAAATAGCTATTGTCAGCATGGCTCTCATTCGGGATTTATACGGGTCGCGTCCGTCTTTTTGAAAGATTTTGGGTAGATAACCTCCGCCTATGCTTCCGAACATTGTCATACTATAAAGTACGGCAAGCGGCAACATCATATCCTCTGTTGTCATTCCGTAGTTGTTTTTCAGATAACTCGGCATCCAGAAGAGGAAAAACCACCAAACTCCGTCCGTTAAGAATTTTCCCATCGTAAAAGACCATGTTTGACGGTAGCCTAAAAGACTGAACCATGAAACTTTTTTCTTGTCTGAATCGTTTTCTTCGGGGTCGTCTTTGGTTTTTTCTTGTTCTTCGTCGCTGTTAATGTGTTGGAATTCCTCGTTATTGATTTTACCTTTAGCTAACATTTCTTTTGGCGAGCCGTAATATGAGAACCAAAAAATCAGCCATAAAAATCCTATTGCGCCAACGGCAACAAAAGCCCATTGCCAACCCCAATATTTAGCGATGACAGGAACTAAAAGCGGTGCAACGATAGCTCCGATGTTAGCACCGGAATTGAAAATTCCTGTTGCCAAAGAGCGTTCTTTTTTAGGAAACCATTCAGCAACTGTTTTGATTGCTGCCGGGAAGTTGCCTGCCTCGCCTAATGCCAAAACTGCACGGCATATCATAAAGGCGAAAACCGAAACGGGCATTGCAAAACCCAAAAACGTCATCTTAGATTCCGGTTCTACATAATAAACAAAGGCGTGAATACATGCGCCTAAAGACCAAACCGTTATGGCTAAGGCATAACCTTTTTTCGTGCCTAAATTATCAACGTATCTTCCGACCAAAAGCGTAAAAACGGCATACATAAAAGTAAATGCCGAGGTTATGTTGGCATAATCGGAATTAGTCCATTTGTATATATCCGTCAGCACCGGTTGCAAAAGACTGAAAACCTGACGGTCTAAATAATTTACAGTGGTTGCAAAAAATAGCAGCGCACATATTATCCACCTGTACTTTGTCATTTTTTATTTTTTTTTCTTTACTTGGTTTTTTTATGTTAATAATTAATCTTCATCTTCTTCTTTGCTTGCGTACATTCCTATTACAGTGCCGTAAAAGCCTTTTGTACGTTGTGCGCTGAGATATTCAGCCGAGACTTCATGAGTGAAAACCTCAAAATCGTCATCTTGATTGAATTTGTAACTAAATTCAAAACCATCGGGGAGTCTTTCGGCTTTTAGAATTATACGACCTTGAAAACCGTCTTTGAGTTTTTTCTTGAGGATTTCTTCTTTAACAATATCCTCGTACAAGACTCCTGCTTTTTGGAGCATGAGTGTCGGAATGTTGTCCCTCATTGTGATACCGAACTCATAATTGTTTTTATCACTGGCAAAGAGTGCAAGACCTGCAAATTCTTTAGAATTTTCGGGTACGAAATGTAGTTCCGTTTCTGCGCTGAAATGATTGTGCATTTGGCGCATTGCAATAAATCCCGCATGACGGACAGATCGTATGTTGTTGATTTCAAGAGGTATAAGAATACCATCCGATAAATTCTCCGGTTTTATATAATCGGGCGTAACGGGAGTTCTTAAATGAAACCATTGCATCGGTAATTTATCCGAGGTGAACCTTTCGTGGTATGTAAAATTGCCATGCGGAATATATCTTTGAAAGGCAACGCTGTCTTTTACGTAATTAACACCGCCCGGAGCAGCAATTTTTAGCGGGATATTTTCACCGTTGTTGATAATGTAAGGCCAGCCGCTGTTGAAAGAAACCGGCATCATAAAAGTTTCTCTTCCTTGATTGTAATCTTCTGTTGCAGAATATGATCTCATGCCTTGAAATACGGCATACCAACTTCCCTCTGGTGTTTTAACAAAATCTGTATGCCCTGTTCCTATAACAGCTTCGTCTCTTGAGGGAGAAAGTCTGCGTTGTGTTAAGATAGGGTTGTTGTTATAACGGGTATAAGGTCCGAAAACATTTTTAGAACGGTAAACGCAGCATGCACATCCGTTTCCTAATCCGCCGCCTTCAGAGGCAGTCAGATAATAATATTCTCCTATTTTATTAATGTGCGGACGTTCCAACCAAACGGGACGTTTCTCTAATAAATCACCGCCGGCAAGGATAATTTTTCTTTCGCCGTAGTTTTTCAACGTGGTAAGATCGAAGGGTTGAATCCAAATTACTTTATAATCCGAATACGGCGGTATGAAATCCGGACCTCCTTGATTCAAAAGGTATGCTTTGCCGTCATCGTCAATAAAAAGTGAGGGGTGAACACCGCCTAACCCGTAAATCCATTCAGGGTCAGACCATTCTTTGGCGGGGTCTTTAGTCTTGATGATAAAATGTCCGCCGCTGCCTACAAATGTTCCTGTTATGTAAAAATAATCATCGTTTTCGTTGTATCTGATTGTAGAGGGAAAGACTCCGTGATTACTTGATAGAGAAGTATTAAGGCATTGACGTTCCGAGGAAAGTGCGTAGTTTATTTGTTCCCAGTTTACCAAATCGCGGCTGTGCAAAATTGCTAAGCCGGGGAAAAAAGTATAAGTAGCGGTTACCATATAATAATCATTGCCTTTTCTGCAAATACTTGCATCCGAATAAGAGCCTTGAAGTATGGGATTGAAAATTTCACCTTCGCCGAGTCTTGTTGCTTCAAATTCCGGATCCTCGCCGGTATATGTAAAGCTTTTAAAATAAGCATATTCTTCAAACAAATGTATGTCTGAGGTACAGCCAGAAAAAACTGTTGCAAGTGCTAATATAATTGTCTTTAATTTCATTTTGTTTATTAATAAATTATTAAAAAATTCTGACTGCAAAGTAAAATAAAAAAATGAAAAAAAAGAACATTTATGATAAAAAAAATCCGACTATCTAAGGGATGTCGGATTTCATTGAAAATCATTAAGAAAAAAAGAATTCAAGACTATACGTCTGCTTCCATTCTCTGAAGTTTCTGGATGTAGATAGCTTTTTTAATTTGCTCTCTTCTTCTTACCGAGAATTTTGTAAAAGCTTGTCTGTCGCGGAGTTCTTTTACAACACCGGTTTTTTCAAATTTTCTTTTGAATTTTTTGAGGGCTTTTTCAATGTTTTCTCCCTCTTTAATCGGTACTATGATCATATCCTTTTTATTATTAATAACTTGTAAAATTAAATTTAATTTTTCAGTCCGCAAAGGTAAGCGAAAAATACAAAATAAAAAAATTTTTTTCATTATTTTTTTTGTATGTTAGTCAAAAAAAGATTTTTAAAGTTATATTTTCGGCTTGATTTTCGTATATATCATTTAATTAAAATCTGAAAATAAAAAATGTACAACAATATAAAGACCATAAAAGCAGGGACATTCAACCTGATGAACTTGATGATGCCTAACCGTGAAATGTATGGAGGAAGTTTAAAATATACTCCGGAGGAATTTCACCGCAAAATTGCTTGGACATCTTCGATGTTGAAGCAAATGGACGCTGATGTGATAGGCTTTCAAGAATGTTTTCATAAACAAGCTTTAAGTATTGCGGTCTCGGATATTAAAAAATATCAAAATGCTGAAATAATTATGGGGGACGAAATCGGCAATCAACCGAGAGTTGCATTAATGTCGGTATTTCCGATTGACGATGTGGAGATTTTTGATAAATATCCGCCTGAGGCCGTAATTGATTTTAGACCTAAAAACTCTTACGAAAAAATATGTTTGCCTTTTGACTCTTTTTCAAGACCGGTCTTAAAGGCTGATATTTTTATAAAACCGTTTGGTATAGTAACTTTTTTTGTCGTTCACTTAAAATCCAAGCGTCCCGTTTTTTATGACGGTGAAGACGAGAGAAATCCTATTGATTTGGCACGGGCGCAGGTTAGGGCGTTGATGATAAGAGCTTCGGAATCAGCTGCTTTAAGAGCAATTCTTGTTAGAAGTCTTAAAAATCAAAATCGTCCTGTCGTGGTTTTCGGTGATGTTAATGATACGGGAAACGCTGTTACAACACGTATAATTTCGGGCGAGGTGCCTCAGCACAGACTTCCTGATTCGCAAAAACGCAGTGTTTGGGACGTTTTGCTTTATCATGTCAAAGATATTCAAGCGCGGAGAAGTTATCAGGATTTTTATTATACCCATATTCATAACGGAATGTATGAAAGTCTTGATCATATAATGGTTTCGGAGGAGCTCGTTACGGAAAATCCTAAAAATGTAGGACGTGTGGGATTGGTTTCCGTTTATAATGATCATCTCGTAGACCAGACTTTCACTGTTGAAAAGCAAGATAAATGCAAGTCAGACCACGGTACGGTGGTGTGTACTTTGGAACTCAATGCCGAAAAATCGGCTTATTATCAAGGGCAAAAACGCAATTTTTATAAAAATCGGAAAAAATAATATTTTCTTTGTTGTAGTTTGCCAAATTATATATATTTTTGTTAATTACAAAAAAGCAAAAAAAGATGAAACGCATTTTAATTATAATACTGGCAAGTTTATGCTTTAGTTTTTTAGGGAAATCCTCTGCATTTTCTTCAGAAATTGTCCCAGATATAAGTTGGTATGTAAATAACATTGCTTCGGATACTTATGAAATTAAAGACGCAAATCAGCTTGCAGGTTTGGCCAATATTGTAAACGGAACGACGGGTTTTTTCTCGCCTTATGATTTTTCCAACAAGACTATTTTTTTGACAGCTGATATTGATTTAGGCTGTTATATTGACTCAGACGGTGCTTTTCAAGGTTCGCATTGGACTACGATAGGTAAAACATATTCAACACGTTTTGCGGGAACTTTTGACGGTAACGGTTATTGCATCACGGGAATGATTATAAAACCCGATGATGACGGTATCGGTGCGCTTTTTGGTTATAACAGCGGCAAAATCAAGAACTTAACAATTGCAGGAGGTTTGGTTTTTGCCGATTATTACGGAGCGGGAATTTGTAGTCATAATTCCGGCGTTATTGAAGATTGTATCAACACTGCTAATGTTATCTGTAATAATTACGGCGGCGGTATTTGCGGCAAAAATTATGAAGGCGGTCAGATTAAAAACTGTTTTAATTTTGGATATGTTGCCGATAGAAATTGTTGTGGCGGTATCGTGGGCAGTGCGAGTTTGAACAATGCCGTGATTACTAACTGTGTTTACGATATTCAGATGTGTCCTTTGAAAAAAGGATGCGGAACAATTGAGTTAAAAGCGATAAAAGGTCTTTCTACCAATCAGATTATCGGTGCTTCGGGGTATAGCAACGATGGTGCTTTTGTTTTGGAAGACGGAATGTACCCAAAACTCTCTTCTACGAAGTGGACAAAAGTTTCAAAAGCGGCTTTAACTCCTGTGGTTTTTGGTGAGGCTCAAGACGTTAATAATATTACAAAGGATATTTATTTGAAGAGAACCGAAGAAATTGAATATTTTTCTTCAAACCAGCAATATCTTGAAGTTAAAGGTTATACGGCTATCGTTAGGGAAAGGGCTGACGTAAGTTTGTTGATAAAAGGTGGAAGTTGTACAAGACAGATTTTTATTAAAATAACGAATGAAAATTTCAAACAAAACGGTAATGAACATTCGCCTTTGAGAATTTCCGGTTATGAGGATTTTATAAAATTTGCTAATGCCGTAAATTATTGCAGTTCATACAAAGGTTTTACGAGTATTAACGGTTTTGAAGGCGTAACAGTGGTTTTAACGGGAAACATTCTCATTCCTGAGGGTGTTAATTGGAAACCCGTCGGCAGCAGAGTAACACCTTTTAGAGGCACTTTTGTCGGCTACGGTTTTTGTATTTCCAACCTTAAAATCAACCGTCCTTACGAGAAAAACTGCGGACTTTTTGGTTATTGTGAAGGTGCGATTACCAAAATTGTTGTAACTGACGGCGAGATTGTCGGTGGCGATAACAGCGGTGCTATCGTAGGTTTTATTAATAAAGGGCGTGTTGAAAAATGTATTTCGGCAATACGTGTTCACGGACATTATAATGTCGGCGGTATTTGCGGCAACAGTAATGAGAGTTCGTTTTCTCAGGTACTTTTTTATAATACGGCCGAAGGTGTTTCGGAATATACGGGGGCAATATGCGGAAATGCAACTATGAGTAAATTCTCCCATTGTATTTTTGACAAACAGATGTGCGTAGCGGAAAGACCTGTCGGCAGTATTGATAATTCCGTTACGATGTTGGATACTAAAGGGTTGAATACAAGGGATATGGTAGGAAATTCGTTGGAAAGTAGATCCGGTTTTTCTTTTGATTTTCAGTATGAGGATAATATGTATCCCAAAATTCTTTCTGTTCAGATGCACGAGGAGGCAATCGTTGCTTCAACGCCTGTTTTTATAACAGAGGGTCAGACGGCTTTTAATGTATCGACCTCTATCAGTCTTCCTGCAAAAGAGGGAATTTCGTATTATTGCAACAATTTGGAAATCTTGAAAATGTCTAAAAATGAGGCTGTACCTCTTCAACAAGGTGCTGTAATGCTGACGATAGGAAACAGAGCGGCAAAAAAACATCTTGTTTTCAAGATTACTAATCCGGATTTGAAAGCGTTAGGAACAAAAGAAAATCCGATTTTGCTGTCTTCGCCTGATGACATTTCAGCATTGAGAAAGGCTGTTAATAATAATACCGATTACAAAGGTTTTTCGTGTGTAGACGGTTTTAACGGAGTTTATTTCAAACTTACCAAAAGTATTTATTACCGTTCCAACGAGAATCAAATGCCGATAGGTAATTATTTGTTTCCGTTCAAAGGAGTTTTTGACGGTGGCGGATATACGATTTCGGGTTTTAATTGCAATCATGAAAATCTTGATAATGTGGGCTTTATCGGTTATAATGCCGGTGTGATAAAAAATTTGAAACTTTCCCGTTCGCCTATTTCGGGGCGTTATTATTCCGGCGGAATCTGTGGTTTCAATGTCGGTAAAATTATAAATTGCGAGCATGACTCGGCATCTGTTACGGGCAATAATTTTGTCGGAGGCATTGTCGGTTATGACAACGGCGGAGTTTTCGGTTGCAAAAATTTCGGTTCAGTGAAATGCGATTTTAATACCGGCGGCATTGCCGGAGCAACCAACAATTTGATAGATTCTTGTTTTAATTCAGGAATTATAACGGGAACGGCAGGAGTTGGCGGTATTACAGGTAGCTGTACTAATGTTGTTCAAAATAGTCATAATTCTGGAAAAATCTCCGCCGGCGACAATACGGGCGGCATTGTAGGTCGAAATTCTTACGGAGAGGTTATCTCTTGTATTAATTCTGGAGAGATAGAAGGTTATGACTGTACGGGCGGTATTGTAGGTCTCAACGACGGTGTTATAAAAAAATGTATTAATGATAGTACCGTTACCTCAAACCTGTCTTCGGGCGGTATAGCGGGAAAAGGAGGTAAAATTTATTTTTGTTATAACAATGCAACGGTTTCGTCTTCAGGCAATAATGCTGCGGGTATTGTTGGAGCAACTAAAAATAACAGTGAAGTTAAATATTGCGTAAACAAAGGCAAAATTTCGGCTCAGGCTTTTGCCGGTGGTATTTGTGCTGATAACAGCGGTGGTAAAATTATTTCCTGTGTTAATTTTGGTTATGCAACGGCCTCTTATTATATAGGTGGTATATGCGGTTATAATTCAGGAACTATAAGCACATCGCTTTCCTTAGGACAGATTTTCGGAAACTCTTATTACGGAGCTATTTGCGGAAGGGAAAATTCAGGAATTATTGACAGATGTTTTTATGATAATAATTGTAAATACCGTGGCATCGATAATGCTGATGTTTTCCAAAAAGCGGAAGGCATGGATTATTCCTCGTTGATTAGTTCTGCTATTAAATATAGACTTCAAACTGATGATTATATCTTTGAGGACGGCAAAGTTCCTATGCCCAAAGAAGATGAGTAAATAGAAAAACATAAAAAAAACGAATTACGGCAAAGTTTTCTTTTACGTAATTCGTTTTTTTTTTATGTTTTATAATTTTATTTCGATTTCTTTTCCTTCGTATTTAACCTTTTGAATTACTTTTCCGAGTTTTGTTGTAACGGTAAAGAATCTTTCTGTTTTCATACCGGGGAAACTGCCTTGAGTCTCTGAAATTTTTAAGGTTTTATCTTTTTCAGAATACGAAAATTTAATCAGTGAGAATTTCCCGTCTTTGTAATTGAGATTGTCGCCTTCGTCCTCGTAAAGCGTAAATTCGCCGTCTTGACCTTCAAAAATGCGGATTTCCAAATCACCGTTAGCTTTTTCGTCAGCGTATTGACCTACCTCGCTAAGCGGCAAAATGCTACCTTGACGTATTAAAATAGGAATTTTTTCAATCGGAGTTTCTATTTCAACGGTTTGTCCGCCTTGATAAACTTCTCCCGTGAAAAAATCTACCCAATTAGTTGATTTTGGTAAATAAACTTTACGGCTTTTGGGTTTGTCGGCTTTTTGAGTTTCTTTTTCAAAATCGGAAGGTGTCTTCCAATAAAGACGGAAACGGGCAGCTCCCGTCTGATTGTTTTGAGTTTCACAAATTATAGGGTATTCTTTGCCTTTTTCTAATTCCAAAAATTCAAAATACGGTTCGTTGCAATCGAGTTGAACCTTTAGCGTATCACCGTTAAAAATTATAACGCGGCTGTCAAAACTTTTTATTTGAAATTGATATTTTCCCGTTTCAGGTGCAACCAAAACGCTTTCAAAACGTACCGAATACATCGAATCCGTTACGTATTCAGGACGTCCGTCATACCAGTATAGGTCGATGTTTTCTGCCGTTTCCTCTTTGCTTAATTCTTTGAAATTCTTATCTTTATAGTATTTGACATTAACACCGTTTTTGAAAACCTCTTTCGGTGTGATTTTTGAAATTTGAGGCGGCGTGTGATACATATAATCCGTTACGGGGGCAACCAATATTTCATTTCCGAACATATATTCGTCCTTTATTTTGTAAACGTTTTTATCTTCGGGAAAATCCATAACCAAGGCTCTCATCATTGTATAATCCTCGTTATAAACCTTTCCTGCCAAAGAATAAATGTACGGTAAAAGTTTGTAACGCAATTTGTCAAATTCTATTAACACCGGCTTAAATTTTCCCATTTCCCACATTTCTCTCGGAGCGTCAGAGCCGTGGGAGCGGAAAATCGGCGTGAAAGTAGCAAATTGAAACATTCTCGTATAAAGTTCCATGTACGCTGGGTCTTTAGCACCGTAAGTGAAAAGTCCGTCGTAAGAGCCGATTAAAAATCCTCCGATGTCAAAACTCCAATACGGAAGTCCTGATAATGAGAAGTTTAGCCCCGCCGTTATTTGGTCTTGAAAAATTTGCCAACTTGCACCTATATCGCCCGACCATGTGATTGCGCCGTCGCGTTGCAAGCCTGCGAATGCCGACCTCGTTAAAATGCACGCTCTGCGGTTTTTATCCGTTGATGTCCATTTGTCATAAACCTTATCTAACATTGCTAAAACATAAGGATTTAAATATCTTGTGTACGAGCCGAGATAATTGTTTTCGAGTTTTTCGGTTTCATATCTGTGGCTTTCTTTTGTCAGGGAGTTGATGACATCGGGTTCGGTGCTGTCGTGCCACCAACCGTCAAAGCCTTGATTATAAACGTTTTTATAAACATAATCGTTGTACAAATCCATTGCTTTAGGATTGTAGACATCGATGTAGCGGAAATTTCCCCAGCCTATCGGTTCCAACAAAAATCCGCGTTTGTAAAAATCATCGTGCATTTTGGCGTTAAGACCGATACATGGCCAAACCGAAATTATGGCGTGGAGATTCAATTTATGAAGTTCGTCCATCATGGCTTTGGGGTTTGGAAAACGTTTTTCGTCGAATTCCATTGACGACCATTTGCCGTTTTCCCACCATTCCCAATCTTGAACCATGCAGTCAATCGGAATGTTTTCTTTTCGATAACGTTTTGCAACCTCCAAAAGTTCGTCTTGAGATTTGTAACGCTCTTTGCTTTGCCAATAACCGAAAGCCCAACGTGGTAGCATAACGGCTTTTCCCGTGAGATTCCTATATTCTGAGATAATTTTATCAGCGTTTTCTCCGGCAAAAACGTAATAGTCAAAACCATCGCCCATAGCTTGAGAAATGCTGACGGTGTTGTCCTTTTCGCTGAACTGAATGAAAGAATAATTGTCAAAAAAAACACCGTAGCCGTTAGTTGAAACAAAAACCGGTGAAACGGCATTTGTGTTGCTTTGCGAGAGTCCTAAAGTTTTTCCGCGGTAATTCATAAAATTCTCCTGATTCTGACCAAAGCCGTAAATGCCTTCAGATGAAGAAATTAAGAATTTTTGATTGACGGAATAACCCGTATCGCCTTTGATGACTTTTTTTTGAAACTCAGTCGGAGTCTCTTCTTTGAAAAGCACAGAAGAGTCAGCGTTGAAAAAACTTAATTTTCCATCCGATTTTGAAACGCAGACTTTAAGTTTTTCCGAGGTTAAAATCACGAAATCCTGAGTTTCGGTTTTAACGGTTTTGATGTTTTGCGGCGGATTTTTTTTCACGACAAGACTTTCGTGTTTTAAATCTTTGCCGTCTTTGGTTTTGTAACACCTTATGGTTGAAGGCGAATAAAACACGATTTTTTCGTTTTCCCCGTTAGGAAAAATAATTTCAGCACCGCCGTTAATGTCGCTGATTTTTAATTCGTTGCCGCCGCACGAGGACAGCAGCAACGATGCTAATAAAATTTTTAATTTCATGGTTATTTTTGTAATTGGTAAATGTAAATTTATTCATTTTCTCTGTCTTCTAACTTTTGCTTTAATGATACGATTGCTTTTTCGTAATGCGATATAATATCAAGAATTTCTTGATCGCTTAGTTTGTTTTTTTCGTCTTCTTTGATTTTAGCATTAAGCCGGCGTTCCAAATCCGAGATAATGTTCATATAATTGATAAAAGCCTCGTAAGGTGATTTGAACGGATTCGGTTTGTAGCCGTAAGCCGGATTGTTGAAATATTCCGTGGACATATAATAAAAATAATCCGAGGATTGAAGATTTCTCCAAATATCCGTCAAAACATCTGAATTTGCAGTTTTTACAAGTTTTGAATAACTTGTAATTTTTTGAAGTGCCTCTTCTTGAAGTTCGTTTGATTGCCACGGTGTTAAATCATGATAACGGTTCATACCCGAAATAGGCCTTGGTACGTTTAAAGGTGCAACGGGCGTGAGGTTTTTAGAAATCTCTTTCGGTATTTCAAAAACGAATTCTTCCGATTTTATAATCGCATTAACAAACGATTTTAAGAAGATGGTAATATCGTCATTTAATTTCGTTTTGTTGAAGTTATTGAAATTAACACCTAAATAAATAACTTCGTCTTCTTCGTCAATATCATAAAATTTTTGTGCGAAATATTCCGGCGTAAAAAGTTTATTGTCTTTTAATCCGTCCTGAAACATTCTGGAATAATCCTGATTTCGTGTTAAGATTTTTTGAGTTTCGCACATCGGATTGAAATACAAAACGTTGTTTCCGTAAAGTTCTATTGCTTTGCCGCAGCCCTCTGTTAAAATCGTGTCAAAACCCAATTCGTAAAGCGTTTTGCCGATTTCGTCGGAATAAATAAGTTCGGTATTTCTGAACGTAGTTGGTTTTTGACCGAAAAGTTCTTCGATTTTGGCGGAATGTTTTTTTACTTGTACGGCAAATTCTTCTTTGTCCGTAATCGAGGTCAGCGAATTATAATAAGGCATTCCGGTAAATTCAAAATTGCCTGTTCTGGCAAGTTTTTTCAAGATTTCAATGCCGTTTTGACAGGCTCTTGAAAAGTTTTCGATTGCAATGCCGGAGATTGTCATCGAGCATTTGAATTTGCCGTTGAAATTATCCGAAAGTCTCTCCAACATCTCCAAAAGGGGTATGATGTAGTCTTTCGCATCTTTTTCTGTCTGCAAATCCGTTGTGTATGTATCGAAATAATTATTGTCGTTTCCGATGTCAAAAAATCTGTATTTTTTTAATAATACGGATTTATGTAAGTTAAAGTTCAGACATATCGTTTTCATCTTTTTCTGTTTTTGGGTTAGTTAATTGATTGTTTGTATTTTCTCTCGGACAGCAGCCGACGTCCATTTTAACGTCTTTCCACTCGTCTTTAGCGGAAATTACCACATCGTGATAAATTTCGTTGAGATTGGCAGCTGATTTTTCCCACTTCATTTCCTTAACCTGTTGTTTGGCTTTACGGCGGAAAAATTTTCCTAAAGCGGGATATTTTATAAGGGCGTAAATAGCGTCTGCCATGGAGTTTACGTCCCAATAATCTATTTTGACTGCGCTTTCCAAAATTTCAGCAACGCCCGATTGATTTGAAATAATTACAGGAACCCCACTTTTAACGGCCTCTAACGGTGTTATTCCAAACGGTTCCGAAACCGATGGCATTACATAAGCGTCCGAAATCGAAAACAAGTGTTTAACTTCCTCTTTGTCAAGAAAATCAGTAAAATGGAATCTGTCGGCAATTTTTAAGTGAGCCGCCATTCTAATCATTTCTCTGTACATATCTCCGTTTCCTGCCATTACAAACCTTACGTTTTTTACTTTTTGCAGTACTTTGTATGCCGCACGTAGAAAATATTCAGGACCTTTTTGGTAAGTAATTCTGCCCAAAAAGGTTATGACTTTTTCGCCAGGGATTTTTTTGTATTTTTTTCTCGGCGTTGTCTTGAAATCTACTGCGTTGTAAACGGTCGTAATTTTTTCTTCGGGGATTTTGTATTTTTCTACGACTATTTCTTTGGTTAAATTGCTGACGGTAATAACCTTGTCAGCCTCCTGCATACCGTGTTTTTCAACATTAAAAACCCTTTCATTGACCTTGCCGCCAGAGCGGTCATATTCTGTGGCGTGAACGTGTACAACCAAGGGTTTGCCTGAGGCTTCTTTGATTGCAACGCCTGCTTCGTAAGTGAGCCAATCGTGGGCGTGGATAACGTCAAAATCGAATTTTTCTGCAATTTTTTTTGCAACTTTGGCAAACATTCCTGTTTCTGTGTAGAGATTTGAGGTATATTTGCCGGTAAATTCAAATTTTTTTGTTTCTTGTTTTTGTTCTGTTTTGACCTCCAATGCCTGAAAATCCTGAAACGAAAGTTTTATTTCTCTTTCCTTACCTTTTTTGTCGGTAACCACAAGAGAACCTTCTGAATTGAATTTTACTATTTTAGGGTCAATATGTTTCTTGATTAAAATCTTCTCAATTTCTTCAGCCGTGATGTACGGGTGCAACATAGAAGCCGTTTCTACGTAAATCAGATTGTTCCCATCAAGAGAAAAACTCTCATTTGAAG
This sequence comes from Bacteroidales bacterium, assembly GCA_017544805.1. Taxonomy (GTDB): domain Bacteria; phylum Bacteroidota; class Bacteroidia; order Bacteroidales; family UBA3824; genus UBA3824. The sequence continues at coordinate 24,889 of JAFYDK010000018.1, forward strand.
TGCCCTCTTGGGGAAGCAATATTCTGACTTTTCTGTTAAGAACGGTTGAAAATTTTTCTACGAATTTGTTAGCACCGACAAAAACGGTGTTTTTAGCTTTTTCGTCGCCGAATACTTTCGGAACAACGAATATGACTTTTGTGTCAGGCTGTTTTCCCAACCCCTTGACAATACCTTGACACGCTGTGCCTAATCCGCCTGAAATGTGGGGAGGAAACTCCCATCCAAGCATCAGAATTTTCATAATTTTTTTTTAAAACTGGTCCATTAATAATTTAATTCTGTTGATAGCAGCTACCGTACCAGCAAAAAGAGGCGAGCCTTTGCCTCTGTAAGGTGGTTCGGGGTCGAACTTTTCAAAAAAGTTCGGTGATTCTATTTCGATTCTTGCCGTGTCGAACATTCTGTAAATGCTTTCAGCATTTTTCATGCCTTCGATTTCGCCTCCTGTTTTGAGATACAATTCTGCCATAAAGCCAAGATAAATCGGATAAATATCGCCTTCGCCGTCCTGATGGTATTTTGCGTAATCGGCAGGGCAGGAGCGTAGTCCGAGTGGAGTTAAAAGCTTTTCTTCCACCTCCGATAATATTTCTAAAGTTCTCTCCTCGTTTCCTACGGGGAAAGGCATTGCAAAGGCTAAAATCTGTCCCGGACGGCAAGTCATATCTTTGTCGCCGTCATCGTTGATACTATCGGCGAGATGTTTTGTAGACCTATCTACGAAATATGTGTTGAACGATAGTTTCAAACCTTTGGCGTATTGAGCTGCATTGTTTGAAAATTCAGTATTTCCGACAAAGGAATTAATTTCTGCGGCATACATTAATGCGTTGTACCACAAGGCATTAACATCGGCAAAATATCTGTTGCTGCCGTTTCTTTCCATCGAAATAAGTCCGTTGTGATTGGTATGCAATCCCGGAATACGGTTGTCCATTCCGGCTTTTACCAACTGAGTTACGGTTTTTCCGAAAGTTTTGTACAATTCCTGAAAATCGCCTAATTGATAACCGTATTGTTGAATTGCCCAAATAAGCCACAATGGTGAATGTGCATCATAATTCCTTTTTTCTATCGAACCGAAAGCGTTGTTTTTAATTTTTGCGATATAGGATTTGGCCGTTTTAACGAACAAATCAAAATTTCCGTCCGGCAGCGTCAGACCCGGCAATGCCGCTAAAAGATGGTACGAAAAATAATCTCTTGAAGGAATTTTTTCTAACACTTGACATTCTCCGTCAACTTCTCTGAACATTTGACTTGCTGAGAATTTTATGTATTCTTCGTAGTTTTTGCGTTTGATTCTTGTGCCAGATTCGGCTTTGAAAAACGCTGCAAGCGTATCTGGATTTTGGATTTTTGTGGAAGCCGAAAAATATACTTCTTCGCCTTGGTTGAGTTCTATTTCAAAATAACCGGGCATAAAAAGGTCTTCTTGATACGGTTTTCCTTCAGCTTGGTCTTTGATGTATTCAATATTGTAATTCCAATCCGGAGCGGAAACAAATTCACAAGGGTTAGCAGTCGGGGAAGTTTGCATAAAGAGCATCGGCTCTTCTTTTCTTGGGTGATAAGAAATGCCGTTAGCCACTCTTGTACTTGTTGTGATAATGCCTTTGTCAGTCCTTGTAAGACTCATCGCATCACGGAATGCCACGATTGGACGAATTTGAAGTTTTACAGATTTCGGACTTTTGGTAAGAGCATATTTTATCAGCATCGTTTCCTCGTTTGATGACAAAAGAATTTCTTTTATCAATTCTATTTCACCAGCTTGATAAGTGATTTCTGTAAACGGGTTGAAAGTTATGTCTTTGATATATTGATGTCCTAACGGGAAAAACACGTCGGGATATTTTCTTACAGATAGGTAATATGTTTTGTCGCCGTCGATAACGGCATCATCAAGAGTGGAAAGCAGAATTTTCTGTTTTTTGGTTTCGGGATTGTATACGGACAACAAACCGTGCCAGCATTTGGTATTGCAGTATATTAGCGAGGAGGCTGCTACTGCACCGACGGTGTTGTTTTTCAGTATATCCTGATTGAGGGAATAACTCAATTCCAAATAAGACTGTTTATTCATGTCGTTATCTTTTATTTAATTGTGTTACAGTTAATTGTATAGTCATATAAGGCATAATTACAGCGATGATAAAAGTATGCCTTTTTTTTGGAATAAGCAAAAAAAAAACGAAAAAAAACTATTTTGTTTCTTTTGTTTTGATTACTTTTGTGCCAAAAATAATTCGATGGAAAATAAAGAACTTTTAGACAGTTTTCTTAATTTATTAGAAACTATAAAAAAACTCCGTAAGGAATGTCCTTGGGATTCAGTGCAAACACCGCAAACTATCCGTCCTTTAACAATAGAAGAGGTTTATGAATTATCGCAAGCTATAATTAGCGGTAATGTTAAGGATTTCAAGAAAGAGTTAGGCGATGTTTTGTTGCATATAATTTTGTATTCTTTGATGGCACAGGAGAAAAACGAGTTCAATTTGAAAGATGTTTTTGAAGCTTTGAATGAGAAATTGGTTTTTCGTCATCCTCATATTTTTGGTGGCTACAAAGCCGAGACACCCGAAGAGGTTTCCAAAATGTGGGAAGAGGTAAAACTCAAAGAAAAGGGCGGCAACAAAACTGTTTTAGCCGGTATTCCTAATGCTTTACCCTCCATTATAAAAGCTTACCGTATATCGGATAAAGCCTCGTCAGCGGGTTTTGATTGGCAGGAAGATAAGAAGGAAAAGGTTTGGGATAAAGTCAGAGAGGAACTTTCTGAGTTTGAGGCCGAGGTAAAAAATATGGATAGCGATAAAGCTGAAGCGGAGTTCGGAGATGTTTTGTTTGCGGTTATAAATGCGGGCAGACTTTTCGGCGTTAATTCTGATACGGCACTTGAGAGAACGAATCAGAAATTTATTTATCGTTTCAATTATATCGAGCAAAAAGCCAAGGAACAGGGCAAAACTTTAAAACAAATGACTTTAGAGGAAATGGAAACCTTGTGGCAAGAGGCCAAAAAGTTTGAATAAAGTTATTAAAACTACTTGCAAGTAATTAAAAAATCAATAAAAAAGGCGGCAATGATTTTGTAAATACGCTAATTAAATTTTTCTCATGTTATAATATTAAACTTTAATTATAAAAAAATCCCTTGTGGATAGTGCGTTTTTTACACTTTTCCACAAGGGACAAGAAAATTATCATTTTAAATTAAAGTAAGGCAGAGAAGATTTTTTACCACCCCTTACTTGACTTTTATAAAGTATTATTTATTTTAACTATTTCCATTTTTGTTCGTTATTGTTTTTACTTTAACGAGTAACAAACACAAAATTTTAATAAAAAATTTTAGATTTTTTGTATTTCGTCAGATGTTAAGCCGGAATATCGCATAATTTTTTCAAGCGGTTCGTTGGCGGCTTTCATCATACGCGCCATTTCGATGGCTTTTTGTTTTTCGCCCTCGGCTCTACCTTCCGCTCTGCCCTCACTTCTTGCACTTTCTACGGAATTGTGCTGAGTCATCAATTCGAGCAAATAATCTTCGTAGGCGTAAAGGTCACCGTCCGAGTACGCTGAACGTTTTACGATTTCTAACGCTTGACTTATTTCGGGATTTTCAAGCATCACGGCATCTACTTTTTCAGTCTGTTCGTTGATTTCTGTTAAAAATCTAAGCCACAATTCTTTAATCGCACGACTACCACGGTCTAACGGTTTGTATTTTTTTAGTTCTATAAAAATTAGCGATAAATCACGATGAATGTCGGTAGTATGCTTTTTGTTGATAATATAAAACTCTTGCATATAGCCGTTATCACCTTCATAATCAAATGCTTCGTCGTTGACAAGTGCCAATGCGTAAACTTCTTTTAACTTTTCAAACGGATTACCTTTTGCCAACTGCTTGGAATACATCGGAGCCGCGTTAAAAAGTGTCCGCGAGAAAAATTCTTTGTTCCAATAATTCTGCATTTCCACAATGAAGCCGCGTCCTTTATTGTCGGTGCAACGGACATATACAATT
>JAFYDK010000019.1 GCA_017544805.1 Bacteroidales bacterium
GGTTTTCGGGTCTCTTGTGCATTGTGCGGGAGTAAATTTGTATGCACCGTGAGAAGTACCGATTGAAATAGCCAAAGAATCGCAGCCGGTTCTCTGAGAGAAATCGATAACCTCTTCGGGTTTTGTGTAGTGAGAAACAGCAGAAGAAACTTCATCTTCAACACCTGCCAAAACGCCTAATTCAGCCTCAACGGTAACATCGTATTTGTGAGCGTAGTCAACAACTTTCTTTGCAAGAGCGATATTCTCTTCGTAAGGAAGTGAACTACCGTCAATCATAACTGAAGAAAAGCCCATATCAATACAATCTTTGCAGAGCTCGAATGTATCACCGTGGTCTAAGTGCAATACAATCTGAGGATTAGCACAACCTAATTCTTTAGCGTATTCTACTGCACCTTGAGCCATATAACGCAAAATAGTAGCGTTAGCATAGTTGCGTGCACCTTTTGATACCTGCATGATAACAGGAGATTTTGTCTCAACGGCAGCCTGAACAATAGCCTGCATTTGCTCCATTGTGTTGAAGTTGAAAGCCGGAATTGCATATCCGCCTTTAACTGCTTTGGCAAACATTTCTCTTGTGTTTACCAAACCTAATTCTTTGTATGATACCATAATAATTTTTGTATATTAGAATTTTTTACGTATTTTTTATTCATTAAAAAGATAATTCCAAGCCTTGTCGAAGTCATTGAAATAATCATACTCATAATCTGAATCTATTTCATCGATAGTCTGTTCGTTGCTAAGGCGTACTATATAATCAGCAGGCATTACGATTGCAGTTTTCTTAACATTAGCCTGCTCTACCGCATCAACAAGAACTTTTGCAATATATTCTTGTAAATCAATAGTATAAACTACACCTCTTTGTCTTTGGTCAGCTAAGTAATAGTCAGGATTATATTCTATGATATAATCAGCTATTTGTTTGTTAATTTGTTTGATTTCATCTTTTGACAATACCGCTTTAAAACTTTCGGGCTTCCACTCCGTCCAAATCAATTTTTTATCTTCGTCAAAAGTAATTTTTAGTAACTCATCGTCTCTTAAAATTTCCATAGTAAAGAAGTAATTTTAATTTCCACAAAATTATGAAAAGAAAATAATATCTGCAAATTTTTTTCCGTTTTATTTTTGCTTAAAACTTCTTAAATTTGCGCGAAAAAAAATTAAACAAAATAAAAAAATGTACAAAATAGCTATTTTACAACTCAATCTCGATTCTGACAGAGATACAAATATGAAAAAAGCAACCGAATATATTACAGAGGCTTCCAAAAACGGAGCTAACGTTATTTGTTTGCCCGAACTTTATTCTTCGTTTTATTTTTGTCAGAGAGAAAACCCCGATTATTTTGACTTTGCAGAGCCTGTGGACGGAGTTTCGTTCAAACATTTTTCGGCTTTGGCAAAATCTTTAGGCTCGGTTTTAATAGTTCCGTTTTTTGAAAAACGCGACAAAGGCGTTTATCACAATTCGGCGATGATGTTGGATTCTGACGGTTCAAGAGCCGGTCTTTACCGCAAAATGCACATTCCTGACGATCCGTGTTATTATGAAAAATATTATTTCAACCCGGGAGATTTAGGATTCAAGGCCTTTGACAACAAATTCGGAAGACAAGGTATTTTGATTTGTTGGGATCAATGGTTTTCGGAAGGTGCACGTTTAACAGCAATGCAAGGTGCTGAAGTTTTGTTTTATCCGACGGCCATCGGTTGGCATCCTTACGAGAAAGGCGAAGAAGGCGACCGTCAAAGAGAGGCTTGGATTACAGTTCAAAGAGGACACGCCGTTGCTAACGGTATTTATGTAGCCTCTGTTAACCGCACGGGCTTTGAAAAACATGAAACAACCGAAGAAAGCGGAATTGATTTTTGGGGTAGTTCGTTTATCGCCGGACCTCAGGGCGAAATTATCGCTCAAGCCTCTGTTGATAAAGAAGAAATTCTTTATGCTGACATTGACCTCAAACGTCTTGAAAACGTCCGTCGCAATTGGCCGTTTTTCCGCGACCGCAGAACCGATTTTTACGGCGGAATAACCGAAAAATGGGGCAGATAATTTTTTATCTCACAATAAAAAAGAGGTTCGTTTTTTTAAACTTTACGAACCTCTTTTTTTTATTAATCATCATCGCGATACATTTCACTCTTGCCTCCGTAACCATAACCGTAACCATAACCGTAGCCATAGCCGTAACCATAACCGTAGCCATAACCATAACGTCCGTTCGCAATTTTTGAACCATTGAGCAACAATGAAATATTAGGCAGTTTATGTTCGTTATAAAACTGTTCGATAACCGGCAACATACTTTTGTCCAACAGACCTACCCTGACGATAAAAAGCGAAGCGTCAGCATGACGGGCAATAATACTCGTATCAGCCACAACATCAATAGGCGGACAGTCAAGTATAACCATATCATAAATCTGTTTCATCTCCGTCAGCATTTTTTCAAACTCTGGCAAATAGAGAAGCTCTGAGGGATTAGGAGGAATAACACCAGCCGGCATCATATCAAGATTTTCAGTCAGAGGATGTATAAGTTTTTTCCAATCCGGATCATAACCCGCCAAATAAGTAGAAACTCCAGCCTTAGGATTATCAACAGCGGCACTTGATTGAGCCTTGCGCAAGTCAAGATCCACAATGATAACTTTCTTTCCCTTCAGGGCAAACGACGCACTTAAATTCAAAGAAATAAACGACTTGCCACTATTCTGAATAAGAGAAGTTACAAGCATTATTTCGCTATTTTTGGAAATATTGATAAATTCCAAATTACTCCTTACGACACGAAACGCCTCATTTGTCAGATTTTTAGAATTTTTCTTGACCACAAGTTTCCTTAAATCAACATTAGAATCTTGCTTAATCTTTAAGAATTTCCAAAATCCCTTTCTGTGAATCCTTGTATGCTGAGGAATTTCCCCGACAAAAGGAATCGTCATACCCTCCAAATCCTTTCTCGAACGGATTTTTGTGTTGTTAATCTCCAACAAAGAGATAATTCCCAACGGAATAATCAGCGACAAGATAAACGCAATAGCAATAATTTTTAATTTTTGTGGTTTTGTTGCTGACATTTTTCCCATAGGCGGAGTTATAAGCCTTGTATTATAAGCCGAAAACGCTTGAGACAACTCGTTCTCTTCGCGTTTCTGCAAAAGATAAAGATAAAGCGACTCTTTAACTTTCTGCTGACGAAGTATTCCCAAAAGATCTTTTGCCTTGCCCGGGTTTGAAGAAATTTGAGAAAGACTCTTGTCAAGATTTTTCTGCAAGGATTTTACTTGAGAAGATATATACTTAATTTGATTGTCAATAGAGCCGAGCAAAGAAGATTTCAAATCCGCAATCTTTCTATCCAAATCAATAACAAGCGGATTCTTTTCCGAAGAAGAAGATACCAAAGAATTCCTCTGAAGTATGCACGTATTGTAGTCGGTAATCTGTTTTTCGGTTGTAGAATTTCCGCTGCCAGAATAAACAGGAAGAAGTTCGTTCTTTTTGGAGGTGTCAGAAATATACTCTCTAACAGTTTGAGCCATTGCAATCTGCGTATTGAGCATTATAATCTGATTGTTGATGTTGTTGGCCTGCGTGTAAAACAAATCGTTTGATTTTTCAACATCAGGCAAAAGATTGACACTCTTAAAATGAGATACATCACTATCCACAATTCCAAGTTCTTTCTCTATGATTTCAAGTCGCTCGTTGATAAAATGAGAAGTTCCTATTGCAACTTGATTCTTGTCCTCAATCCATTTCTCATTGTAGACTTGCATCATTGTATTCAAAAAATCCTCCGCCCTCTGAATACTTTCATCATCAATCATAAGACATATAACCGAGGATTTTTTATCGTTTAAATCCACAGTAAACTTGGAGGAATATTTCAACATCGCATCCCTTACAGGAATGTGCTTTACGAAAATCTTTTTCGGCTCCCTCAATTTGTTAAAAGCCATAGTCGAGGTAATGAGAATTCTTCCTATCGGAGTCTCAACCTCCTGTCCGACCATGCCATCCACTACAGAACCATCAGCCAACATAAATTCTTTTTTCCAAAAATCCGTCAAATAAAAACTTCCGTCAGGAGAAATCACAACCGTAAAACTTTCACGCGAAAACTCACCTACGTCACATAAAAGAGCCTGAATAGGCAACGAATCTCCGTAAATAACCTCTTTCGTATACCTTCCTTGAACGTAATAGTCATAATCCAAATGAAGACGTTTGACAACTTCCATCGCCAAAATCGGAGATTGCAAAACGTTAAGCTCATTGTAAACAGAATAAGAAGATTCAAAGACTCCCATTTCAGCAAAAGAATTCAATTGCGAATTGAAAGATGATGTCTTGCCGCCCGATTCTTTGATAAGAAAAGTAGCAGTACGGGTATAAATTTTCGGTGTCAGCATCAGATAAAATATTGTCAGCGACATAACAATTAGCACCGAAATCATAAACAGCCACCATTTCGATAAACAAGCTCCGATTATAGCCTGAATATCTAAAACATTATCATATTTGTTTTCCACCGCTGCAACAGGCTGTTGAAACTCTGCGGTATTATGCTCTATTGCCATTTCTTAAAAAATTTCTTTTTAGAAAAAAAACTTACCTTATAAAAAACGCATACATCGAAACTAAGAACGAGGCAACCGACATCCAAAACGACGGTGTAAAAACAGTATTACCTGCCACAATAGACTGACGTTTTCTCATATTGTTAGCCTCAACATACAAAACATCGTTTTGCTGAATATAATACGCCGGAGAATTAAGAACACTTTCCCCTTTTGTCATATCAACGACATAGACTTTTTTGCCGCCGTTTTCATTTCTTATAATTTTAACATTAACCCTCTGACCCAAAATCGAAAGATCTCCTGCCATGCCCAACGCATCTAAAATCGTCAAACGGTCTTTATCAATAGTATAACGCCCAGGCCTTGAAATCTCTCCCAAAACGTCAAAATACATACTCATAAATTCTACCGTAACTACAGGGTCTTGAATCATCTCACTCGAAATCAAATTCTCTTTAACCAGATGCAAAACTTCACTCCTTGAAAGTCCCCCTACATGAATCTTTCCGATTATCGGAAAATCAATATCCCCTTGAGCATCTACAGTATAGTATGACACACGGCTGGAATAAGAATTTCCAATATTTTGAGTAACAGCCAATAGGTTAAACATTTTGGCAACGCTTTCGTCCCTACATGAAACGAAAATCGAGACTTTATCGCCAGGATTGAGTTTAATATCAGCATCCTCCTCGTTCAATTTTATTAAAGTATCCTCCTTAAGATCCTGAAAATAAGCAATATTCTTAGGAGTTCTGCAACCGATAACAACGGTAGCAAACAAAAAAATCAATAAAAATTTAAAAATCTTCCACATTACTGATTAAATGAAATTTGCGGCAAAAATACGAAAAAAATATCAATAAAATAACATTTTTTAAGAATTTACTTTTTCTTAACACGCCAAAAAAATCATACTCAAAAAAACGAAAAATTATCAAAATACATAGTTTTAAAAGTATCATTTTACTCACACTTTTTTTCATGTATGGCAGTTTAAATATGACATTTTGTCATAAAAAATATTTCGGTACGCACTTTGATAGTTTGGCATTAGAAGAATTTAAATTAATTAATCAAATTAAAAAAGTATAATATAAAATGGCAACAGGAAAAATCGGTATTACGAGTGAAAACATTTTCCCCGTAATCAAAAAATTTCTTTATTCCGAACAGGAAATCTTTTTAAGAGAACTCGTTTCTAACGCCGTAGACGCTACAACAAAAGTAAAAGCACTCGCCCGCAAAGGCGAATTAAAAGAAGACCTCGGTGATTTAACCGTCAGAGTATCAGTTGATAAAGACAAAAAAACAATCACTGTTTCAGACCGCGGTATAGGTATGAGCGAAGAAGAGGTCGATAAATATATCAATCAAATAGCATTTTCTTCAGCAGGTGAATTTTTGGAAAAATACAAAGATTCTATTGACGCAATAATCGGACATTTCGGACTCGGTTTTTATTCTGCTTTCATGGTTTCGGAAAAAGTAGAAATAGTGACAAAATCATGGCAGTCTGACAAAAAGGCAGTTCGTTGGACCTGCGATGGCAGTCCCGAATATTCTATGGAAGAGGCTGACAAAACTGACAGAGGTACTGACATTATTCTTCATCTCGATGCTGACTCTTCAGAATACTTGGAAGATAGCAAAATCGAAGAACTTTTGAAAAAATATTGTCTTTTCCTTCCCGTACCGATTGCTTTCGGCAAAGAAAAAGAATGGAAAGACGACAAATACGTTGAAACCGGAAAAGATAAAATTATCAACGACACCGAACCTTTGTGGCTTAAAAAACCGGTTGATGTTAAAGACGAAGATTACAAAGCATTCTACAAAAAACTTTATCCGTCATCATTTGAAGACCCACTTTTCAACATACATTTGAATGTTGATTATCCGTTCAATTTGACAGGTATTTTGTATTTCCCGAAAATCCGCACAAACCTCGAAATTCAGAAAAACAAAATACAACTCTATTGCAATCAAGTATTTGTAACGGATTCAGTAGAAGGTATCGTTCCTGAATTTTTAACGTTACTGCATGGTGTTTTGGATTCGCCGGATATTCCGCTTAACGTTTCAAGAAGTTATTTGCAATCGGATTCCAACGTTAAAAAGATTTCTAACCACATCACTAAGAAGGTTGCTGACAAATTGTCAGATATTTTCAAGACCAACAGAGAAGATTTGGAAAAGAAATGGGACGATTTGAAACTTTTCATTCAGTACGGTATGCTGACAAATGAAAAATTCTATGACTCCGCTAAAGATTTTTATCTCTTCAAAAATACTGACGGAAAGTCGTTTACGCTTGAAGAGTACAAAAATATCATCAAAGATAATCAGACTGACAAAAACAAAACTATCATCATTCTTTACGCTACCAACAAAGAAGAACAATTCAGTTCGATTGAGGCTGCAAAATCTAAAGGCTATGATGTTTTGGTTTTGGATTCAGCTTTTGACTCTCACTTTATCAATCAGTTAGAGCAGAAAAATTCTGACTTGAGATTCATGCGCGTAGACTCTGATACTTTGGACAAACTTATCAGAAAAGATGATGCACCCAAATCTTCATTGACAGATTCTCAAAAAACTGACATTTCGGCAGTTTTCAATTCTCAAACTCCGAAAAATACAAAAATGAATTTCACTGTAGAGTTTGACACATTATCTGCTGATGATATGCCTGTAATTATCACTCAATCTGAATTTATGCGCAGAATGAAAGATATGGGCAAAATGGGCGGTCCTGAATCAAGCTTCTACACCAATCTGCCTGATAATCTGAATCTTGTAGTAAACGAAAATCATCCTCTTATCAAAGAATTGGTTGATGACACATTCAAGAAAACAGCTGATGGCACCTCAAGTTTTGACAGCGAATTAAAAACTTTGAAAGCAGACCTCGAAAGCCTTGAAAAACTTACGAAAGACAAAAAACCGGAAGAAATTTCAACAGAAGAAAAGAACAAAAAAGAAGAACTTCAAAAGAAAATTTCCGACACCGAAAACAGCCGTAAAAAAGTTTTCGAGGATTACGCTGCTTCAAACATCAAGGTTAAACAATTAATCGACATCGCTCTCCTGGCTAACAATATGCTTAAAGGCGAAGACCTTGCAAAATTCGTTAAACGTAGCGTAGAATTTGTTGGAAAATAATTTTTTCAAGCTATAAATTTTTAAATGTAAAAAGGCGGAAAATTGATTTTTCCGCCTTTTTTATTTTAATACTCTGCCGTATCAATCAATTTTTTTTCGGTTGTAAAAGATGACGCCGGGAAACCCGCTCCATTATAAAAAGTAACATCATCTACCCAATCTTTGTAAGCGTAACGCACATTTTTAGGAGATTTACAATCCTGCGACCAAACCTGTACAACATTTCCGTTGATTTCGGCTTCAGCATCATAAGCAACACCTTTAGCATCAACAACTTGAAAATTTGTCAAGTGTTTTCCCTTACAAACCAAACCACCTTCGGTATGAGTAAAAATAAGGAAAACTTTGTTTTCTTTTATAACCATTTGAGAAAATTCCGGTCCTGAAACTTCGCATTTCTTGTCGTAAACATCATTCAAAGCCCATGCTGCAAAACGTCCGGCAACTTGCTGCTTTTGTGCATAATGAAAACCATAACGGTTGCCAAAATCCAAAACGCAGACCATTCCCGAATTAGGAATCAACGCTTGACAACGTCTTTGAGCCTCTCTCATGCACTGCGACTCACCTGCCTGATAGGGATAAGGCGCAATCTGTGAAAAATAAAATTTCATATCAGGATTTTTGAACGCAGCCCTCCAAGATGAAGCCATAGCAGGAAAAAGTTTCAAATACTCGCTTGAGCGTCCGACATTACTCTCGCCCATCGAAATCAAAACTCCGCGTATCGTATAATTTTTCACAGGATTAATCATAGCATTATAAGCTGCTGATATAGTCTTCATGTTAAGGACAACAGGAACTTGCGGACGGTTGTAATATTCTCTCGTTTTAAGGTCGTAAGAATAAAAAACTCCGTCCTTGAATTCGGCTGTCGGTAAATATTTCCATTTGCCGGCAATACTAATCGCTTTGTCCTTCTCTCCTTCAGGATATATGCACATAGCCTCTTTAACACCACACAAACCTCCACCGTTACCGCAGTCAATCACTCTGACAGCAATAACCATTTCGTTGCTCAAAACCGTTTTGGCAGGAATTTCGTATTCACGGGAATAATTCCATTTGCCGTCGCCAAGAGTTTCGCCGATTTTCTCGCCGTTTACGTATGTTACATCCATATCGTCAATCGGTCCCAACGACAAAATCAATTTTGTGCCAACCCATTCGATTGGAATATCAACCCATTTCCTAAACCAAACAATACCGTCATAAGAGCCTATACCTTCACGATTGTCCATAAAACAAGGCAATTCCATTTCCTTCCAACTATCGTCAGCATACGAAAGACGAGATGCCTCTTTGTCAAAAAAATCAACACCATCATAACGTTTTCTCCAATCAGAATTTAGCGTTATGGTTTTATGGCTTTTAATCCAATTCTCAAGTTGTTTTTGAAGAGGTTTGCAACGTTCATATTCCAAAACGGCATTTTTTAAAGTCGGAACTGTTTTAACAGTTTCAAGGTCTACCCAACTTTCAACATTACTGCCGTTCCAAGAACACTGAATCACGCCGATAGGAATTCCGGTTTCCTCATAAAGCTTTTTAGCATAAAAATATGCCATTGCACTAAAAGGTTTACAATTCTCCGACGTTGCCTTTGTCCACCAACAATTATTATCCTCCTCCAAATCAAAAGAAGCCTTTTGCTGCAACATTATAAACCTAATGTTATCGTTATCAGCAGAGGCTAAAGCCTGAGGCCCGCCTTGAATCGTATCGTAAGGCGGCCAACCTATCATCGGAATCTCCATGTTGGTCTGTCCGCTGACAAGCCACACCTCTCCTATCAAAACATCGTTGATACGTAAAAAATTTTTGCCGACAAAATCAATAGAATAAGGTCCGCCATGTTCCGGTGTGGAAATCTTAACACTCCAGACTCCGTTTTGTAAAGCCGTTGTCTGAACCGTCTGTCCCCATGAAGCCGTAATTTTTATCTGCTCGTTAGAATCAGCTTTACCCCAAAGCGTACATTCTGATTTCTGCTGCAAAACCATACGGTCAGCAATAATATGCGGTAATTTTATGTTCACCGCCGCAAAAAAAGACGTTAAGAAAAATAACGCCATTAAAAAAGTTTTTTTGACAATCATCTTAATTATTATTTTCTTTTATTCAGTTTTGTATTAAAAATATCTTGAAGCCAATCCGTGATCTTTGAGCAAGTTTTTAGTTTTAACGATTTGTTCAATAATTTTTTCCGCATCACTGCCGGAAAACTTCTCTTTCAATTCATCGGCATAACGATATGCAGAAACGAAATCATCCAAAGCATAATTTATAACGGCAAGATTTCTCAACATCTGCATTTTAGCACTTTTTTGTTTTTTATCGTTAATATCCAAACTATTGTACAAATTCTCAAAATGTTCAAGCCACGGACGCATTCTTTGACGAGCTAAATTCAAATCATAATTTGAAGACAAATCGCTGAAAATCTGTGAAATTTCATTTTTTCCGGCTTTATGCTTTTCGTAATTCTTGTTTTTAGGCGTATCAAAAAAGAAAACCCTTATGAAATCTTCTTGTGTACCATAAAGATAACTATGATAAAAATATCCGTTAATATCATCGGTCATCTTCACAATTTGGTCGCTAACCGCCTGACGAATATACACCTCCTTGTTGTTTTCGATATACTCTTCCGCTAAAAAAGGCTCAGGATAGAATTTGTCAATTTCATTAACAATTGAAACTTTTGTTCTTGAAGGTCGATAATTATCTAATTCGGATTCTATCCTTAAAACCGCCGTCATCGTACATTCCATAACGGGGCGGAACATCACATGACCGAACCTATCAATAGTTTCTACGGCACGTTTATCAATCAACATATCAGAAACTCCGACATGAATTTTCACAAACGCCTCATCTTCTGAAGTTTTCTCTTGCCACGGCTCAAGCCTTAAAAGCGAGGATACTTTGGCTGAATTTACGAATTTTGAGACCTCGGAGGTAAAACTACATTCCGTAAAATACGTCCTTTCCTCTTCGTCCGTTACAAAAACAGGTATGCTGCGGTGTCCGTAAACAATTTTAAACGAATTGCCGTAATACTGAGCAAAAGTGTTAAAAGCCGCAAATACCAATAACAAAAAACTAATTAACCGTTTCATATTTTTAGTTACTTCGTTTTAATAAAAAAAAATCCAATTTATCTAACAAGAATTCTTTGTCCGAGTCGCAAAGTCGTGGTTTGAGAAATATGGTTCAACTGACAAAGTTTTTTTACCGTCGTATGATATTTTCTTGCCAATGCCCCCAAAGTATCTCCGCTTTTGATAACGTGTACAAGCGATTGAGAAGCCGCTACGGATTGTTCGTCGCTCTGACCGTAATGCGAATTGATGTTGAAATAATGTTTTTTCAAAGTAAAAATCGTATCTCTTAATTCGCCTTTTTCAAAACAGAAAATTCTCTCCGGATCAAAAGGTCTTCCCATATAACGCGTTTCAAAATGGAGATGCGGTCCTGTGCTGCGTCCCGTGCTGCCACCGAGTCCGATAACTTCGCCCGCTTTCACCAAATCGTTTTCCTCAACCAAATGTTTTGAAAGGTGTGCATAATAAGTTTCAAGACCGTTGGCATGACGCAAAACGATTAAATTACCGTAACCGCCCGCCTGACCTACTTGACGTACAACTCTAACTTTTCCGTCAAAGGCAGCGCAAACGGGATCGCCAGTATTAAGCTGAATGTCAGTACCTTTGTGCTCACGGTAACGGCGGAATTTAAAACCGGAATTTACTTGACCGATTTTAGGACAAGCCCATGAATGAAGGCTGTCAGTAAGACACAAATCCACTTCATCGGGAATCTGTGAAAGCGGAATGTCCTTGTAAGCATGAATACTTTCAGAATCCCAATCGTCTTGAAAATCCTCATCCGAAATGTTAGGACGGTCAAGCTCCACGTAAGCCCAAGTAAAATTTTTATAAAGGACAATTTTAGTATATTTGTCCCTCGTATCAATAGTGTCGATAGCCTCGGCGTTTGCCTGAGTTTCCAAAAGATCTTTTTCAGAAAGTTTTTCGCCTTCCTGCGCTGATAAATTAAGACTGATTGTTAAAAGTGATGATAAAATAATTGCTTTTTTCACTGTAATTATGTTTTTATTAAAAGGTGATAAATTTCGGCTGCAAAATTAACAAAAAACTTTAATAAAAAAGACCGTCCTTTGTTAAAAAGAACGGTCTTTTTTATTATTAAAGATAAAAAATATCTTATTCTTCGCTTTCTTCAGCAGCTTCACCTTCTTCAGCAGCTTCGCCTTCAGCAGCTTCTTGAGGAGCAGCAGGAGCAGCATACCATGAAGCAGCCAAATCTACACCTTCTTGGAAAGCAGCAGCGTTACTTGACTGTTTTTTAGCTTCCTCAACAGCTTTCTGAATATCAGCTAAATTGGGAAGATTCTGAACTTTAGCACTAGCCAAGGTAATACCAAAATAAGAACCGTTGATTTTCGGATCTGCTTTATCAAGAGCACCTGACAAACCACCCATATAACCTGCCAAAGCTACAGTACCAGCTGATTGATATTTAGCACCGTATGTCTTAGCAATAGAATTATAAGCGTCAAGAATTGATTGAGGATTTCCTGATTTAAAAGCCTCAGC
Source organism: Bacteroidales bacterium (assembly GCA_017544805.1). Lineage (GTDB taxonomy): Bacteria > Bacteroidota > Bacteroidia > Bacteroidales > UBA3824 > UBA3824. The sequence goes on from JAFYDK010000019.1 coordinate 12,396, forward strand.
ATATTCTTTAGCGGCTTTTTCACCATCTTGTACGCCTTCAGCTGCACCACATGATACCATAAACATCATAACAGCAGCCATTAATGCAAAAAATAACTTTCTCATTGTGTTTAAGTTTTTAAAAATTAATACTATTTAACGTTTATATTTCTTTTTTAACACTGCAAAACTAAGAATTATTTATCGTTAAAACTAAAAATAGAGTTTAAATAATTGTTAAAAAAAGAAATCCCTTATACCCGCCAAAAAAACGGACATAAGGGAATTATGACAATTTACATTTAACCCTTCATTTTTAGGGTCTGAAGTAATTAATGCTAAAAATTATTCAGCATCACCTTCAGCAGCTTCGCCTTCAGCAGCTTCACCTTCAGCAGCTTGAGCAGCTTCAGCAGCTTGTTGTGCAGCTTCAGCAGCTTGTTGAGCAGCAGCTTGAGCAGCTTTAATACCGTCTACAGCAGCAACGAGGTCTACTTTAGAAGCAGCAGCGAATTTTTTAACACCTTCAGCATCTTTTGCATTTACAGCATCAACGATTTCAATAACTTTCTGAGAATAGTCAGCTTTGTTAGCCTCGTCAATAGCAACAAGACCAAGATAACCTGCAGCTAAACCGCAAGATTCGTCTGTTGTAAGTTGAGCTTTTACAGCATACAATTTTTCTGAAAGTGATTTTGCTGTTGCAACATCGCTTGCTTTAACAGCGTCTAACAATGCACTTACGTTCTTTGTGTTTTCAGAAGCACAAGAAACCATTACTACCATAGCTACTAATAAAGCAGCAACTAATGAATAAATTTTTTTCATTTTTGTATTTTTTTATTAAAGTGAATAACTATTTTCCTTTTTTTTGCACCGCAAAGGTATACTATTTGTACAAAGAAATACTAAACCGAAAGGAAAATAATTGTAAAATTTCATTTTTTGTATTAAGAAATTATTAAACACGCTTTTTTATGACAACAGCAAGAAAAAAAAATATATATTTGCGACAATATTTTATTCACTAACCAAAAATTTTTTTTAATTATGAACAAACTAATGCGTTATGCGCTTGCTTTGACTTGCGCTACTTCTTTGTGTTGCTGTTCTTCTGAAGATGACTCAGATGGAATGCCGGATAGCAACAGTTCAAATTCTAATGTATTCTATACCGACGGTATAGAAAGTTTCAGTGATCCTTACAATATCACAAGCGACAAATTCAAAGAATTCAGCGACAATCCTTTCGTTTCAGCCAACGAAGAAAAAACTTCAACTTTCTCTGTTGATGCTGACGGTGCATCGTATGCTATTATGCGCAAATATATAAGCATCGAGAGTAAAGTTTATAAAGAAAGTGTCAGAATTGAAGAATTTTTGAATTATTTCACGTTCGATTATCCGAATCCTGATGACGGAAATCAAGTTGCAATCAATTCCGAAATAGGAATTTGCCCGTGGAACGAAAGAAATTACCTTTTAAGACTCGGAATCAAAGGCAAAACGATTGATGAAAAAGAACTTCCGCCTTCAAATCTTGTTTTCTTAGTTGACGTTTCGGGTTCGATGTCCAGCAACGAAAAATTACCTCTATTAAAAGAGTGTCTTAACACGCTCGCTAAAAATCTTAATCCCGAAGATAGAATTTCGATTATAACATATTCGGGCAATGTTAGAAGGGTTTTGGAATCAACACCGGCAAAAGAATACGAAAAAATCGCCTCTGCAATCAACGAACTTAGAGCCGAGGGCAGTACAAACGGAGGTTTCGCACTAAAAATAGCTTATAATGAAGCACTTAACAATTTTATCAAAGGCGGAAACAACAGAATTATTCTCGGCACTGACGGCGATTTCAACGTCGGAGTTACAAGCACGGAAGAGCTTTTGGAACTTGTTGAAACATACGCTGACAAAGGTATTTATTTAACAGCTTGCGGTTTCGGCATGGGAAACCTCAACGACGAAATGATGGAAGCCATTTCTAACCGCGGCAACGGCACATACGAATACATCGACAGCGAAAAACAAATGTTAAAAGTATTTTTGCACGAACGTTCAAAATTTTTCTCGGTGGCATCCGATGCGAAATGTCAAATTACTTTCAATCCCGATTATGTAGACTCTTACCGCTTAATCGGTTACGAAAACCGCGTTATGAAAAATTCCGATTTTAAAAACGACAAAAAAGATGCCGGTGAAATAGGTGCAGGTCAAACAATTACAGCCTTGTACGAAATTGTTCCGACCTCAAAACAAGAAAACATTTCAGAAGAAAACAACAAAATAGCAACGTTTGATTTCCGTTACAAACCTGCATTAGGAGAAGAAAGCATTCCTCTTACAAAAAATATTTTAACCACGGATTTAAAAGAAACAAAGAGCGAAAACTTCACCTTTGCCGCCGGAGTTGCTGAATACGGAATGATTTTAAGAGAATCCAAATACAAAGGAAATTCAACATTTGAAAGTGCTAAAGATTTAGTTTCAAAGAGTTTAACTTTTGACCCTAACGGTTACCGTTCTGATTTATTGGAACTAATAAGCATTGCTGAAAAATTATAAAACAACATTTTTCCCCCCAAAAAAAGAGCCGCAAAAAATTGCAGCTCTTTTTTTTGTATCATTTTATTTATTAATTAGGGAAATTATTTTTTCCAGTTACTATTTTGTTCGGATCTGTTTCCAAAGGAATTGTTTCTTCAATTACATGACCGAAAACATCCGTCAAACGAATAGTATAAGGTCCAGCTCCCAAACCGCCTTCTTTTACGAAATAATTATAATCTTGTCTGGGAAGTTCAATATATTTCCCGTTTCGTTTAACCTCCAATTTAGCAATAGGATAACGATGATTTCTTACTTGAATTTTAAAATATCCCTCAGAACTGCCCTCTCCATATTTAAACGAAACCGGTTCTTCTGTCGGTAAAGCTGCAACTTTCCACGTAACTTTTCCACCCTCGGTCGCATCATAAATTTTGTTCAAATCGTCTTGGGATAAACCCAAAGTACCTTTTTCCCCACCAATAATATTGGTAACCACAACTCCGATAGTACCTTTAGGACCAGTTACTTTTAAATATGCACCAGCCATCAAACCGTTATTATAATCTTCCTCATTAATAGATGCATAAGAAAAATTACCGGTAAAACCGTCAAGTCCACATTTTCCGCCTTCACTGCTTACCGAAGAAGCAATTACATTTGTTGCATTATGAACCTTGTCTAATGCAAGCTCTTTTGCAGCCTCGCTATTTGCAACGGTTTCATCAATTTTAGGACTTGTTGATGAGCCTCCCTTTGAATCATCACCAGCTGCCGTACCATTTGAATCTTCAGCCGCAGGATTTTCTGATTGCGGAGTCTCTGAATTCGGATTTTCCGAATTAGCAATTTCAGTGTTAGAATTTACATTTTCCTGAGTTTGAGGTTTTTCATCTTCGTCTTTGTCTGAACGCTTCGTGCATGAAAACATCAACACAAAACTCAATAACGACAATGTCAATGCTAAAAAGTATTTTCTGTTTTTCATGATATAAAAAATAAATTATTTTTTTGCTTCTTCTGCCGGTGCTGGCGGTGGCGGCGGTGATTTGCGTTCACGTTTAGCACCCGTCTTAACATTAGCCTTCTCCTGAAGGAAAAAATTCTGAATCGCCTCGTGCAAATCCTGATTTTTTACTTTCCCCGAAATGCAAATTTCTGCACCGCTGACACCAACAATGCGGATTTCGGAACGTTTCAAACGCACCCATTCCACCAAAGCCTCCGCCAATGCGGTCAAAGGTCCTGTTACCGAGCCTAAAAGTGCAGTTAAAGCCGAGGCAATACCGGGACCCATTTCTCCTTTCTTGGGCTTTTCACTGGCTATCTCCACTTTTTTAACATCGGATATTTTCTTCTTCTCAATAAAAGTTTTCAATGCTAAAACATCTTCCTTAGATACTTTAGCCTTGGAATATTCAATTTTTATTTTCATTTTTCTATTTTTTTTAACGCGTTAAAATTAATACTTTTTTCTAAATAATACAAAAACTTTTTAAAAGAAAAATTCTTAGGGTTTTAAGAGTTTTGTGTGTTATTAAAGTGTATAAACAAATTCTAAAATAAAAAATGAACAAACTAATACTAACTGTTGCATCAATTTTTATGTTTATGCAACTTTACGCCCAAGAAACGGAAACACTTGAAATGAGAAAACGGAAAGTTACTTTTCTTTCAGAGGCGGAATTAACACCCACAAGCGTTTTCAAGGGCAGGGGACTATCATTGACCGGGGCATATAATTTTACCGACCAAATCTCAATCGGAATAGGATTAAACCCTCACATTATGTTTTTTCCTGACGAAAATATTTATTATGACTATTTAATAACAGAGGAAAACGGTGAAATAAAACACGTTTCTGAGAAAATAGATAACCCCAAAAATGAAAACAAATTTTGTATGCCGCTGTTTTTCACGGTAAAATCCACGTTCTCAAAACACACCAACGCCTCGCCTTTTATTGAAATCCGTATCGGCAAAGACGCTGTTGAAAAAACGGAGGATTTGTACCGCGCCGTAACCGTTGGAGCAAGGTTCGGTTTCAGGAAAGATTACTCCAAAGCAATAAACGTTGCTTTAGGCTGGAGAAAAAACGACATCCCAACAATAGAAAAAGCATACGCATTACTTTTTAAGATAGGTTATGAATTTTAAAAAACAAAAAAACATCATGAAATACTTTTTTACACTAACTGCATTAATACTAACACTTTCGGGGTATTGTCAGAAAAAAGAATATACTTACGAAAACAAAGGAGTCAATATTTTTCTCGAATCTGAAGGCAGCGGAAGCCAAGAGTTCGGAATCGGCGGAATCGCTTTAACAGCAGGTTATCAGTTCAATCCCAATATATTTTTGGGTATAGGATTTTCGCAACAATTCGGCGGGGACAGAGGTATTGACGAAAACGGCCAACACTATTTCAAAGGGTGGAAAGATAATAACGGTAATTTTCATTACGATTATTACATTGACTCTGATGGTTTCTATCACGAGACCGGCTACAATAGCGACAATTATTGTTACGATGATGATGATTGCGATAGTGAATTTTTCGATTTATTTTCTGATGTATTCATAAATGTCCGTTATAATTTTTTAGGGAAATACCGTTACACACCTTATATTGATTTGAGAACGGGAGTTTCGTTCGGAGATTTTTCTTCTGTTTCAAGTTTTGACGAGGCGTTGATAGGTTGCCGATTTGGTTGCGGAGAAGGCGATTTTGCAATAGTTGCAGGAGCTGGTTATTCGTACAGACGATTCACTAACGATTTTTCCAATCAAAATCTTTTCACATTAAGACTCGGTGTAGAATTTTAATGAGATTTATTTTCCTACAAAAAATAACAAAGAGCCCGCCTAATTTCATGTTTTAGACGAGCTCTTTGCTTTTTTTATTATCCGATTAAAAATATTTCGGACGTTTGATAAACTCTACTTTTCCATCGTCAGAAGAAGATTTTCCGAATTTGAAACCGAGGTTCATCAAAACGGTAAAATAACTATCATTATAATCAGAGCCGCCGCGGGCAGTTCCCGTCGGATATTTATCGGCTTGCGAAACCACTTTTCCCGAAGCATTCAAATGTTGGTCTGCGTAAATATTTTTACTTTCTTTATAATAATTTGTTGAAACATCATCCAAATAATCGGTCGTCGTATAATGCTGAGTCAATTCAAGACCGATATAAAATTTTCGTGTTATAAGGAAATTAACGCCTAAACCGAAAGGATAAGAAAACGTCCAATTACCGTATTCGGAATCGGCACCGTCGATTTCGCCCTGACCTTCAGAATGTAACGGCCTTAATTCCTGCCAATTATCTTCATCACCGATAAGTCCGCCCTTAGGGTTGTAATGAATTCCGGCAAGCCCGATAAAAATATACGAAGACCATCTTTGTGAGAATTTAATTTTCTGACCTTCAGGAATTTCCTTTTCTTTTATAAAATAAAAATCCACATTTGCGCTCAAATCCCAAAGATTACTTTTAAAACGCAAATTTCTATTGTTCAACGCAGGATTTTTGCTGTAATTATCATCGCCGTGAATTTTAGAATACAAAACATTTCCCCTAAGCGATAATCTTTCCAAAAGTTTGAACTTATAACCGGCTTGAAAAGAATATCCGCCCGATTCCTTGCTAATATCTCTTACTGAAAAAGCATGAGAAGTTTCTTTTGCATGGCCTAAATCACCAAAATAAACATTGACACCACCGCCTAAATAAACGCTGTGCCGTAAATTTTTCCAACTTGCAGTCTGAGCAAAACTACATACCGCAGTAAAAATAACCGCTAATGACAAAAAAAATATCTTTTTCATAATATTTTTTTATGGATAAAAAGAATTAAACAAAAAAACCGGACTGAATAAAAATTAGTCCGGTTTAGTACAACTTATTTTATTAAGATAATTTTTTCCTAATAGTACTTCGGACGGTGATAGAAATGAACGTCGCCGTCAGAATTCTTGAATTTGTATCCGACATGGAAAAGTAACGTAGAATACCAATCCAAATGATCATCGCCGCCGCGCTTAGAACCCTGTACCGCATTTGCAAAATTAAGATCCTTTGCACCTTGCGTTTCAAAATTATAATCACCGTGAAGGTCATCAACATGATCGGAAGTGGTAAACCTCAACGCCCATTCAACACCCAAATATAATTTTTGTGTGATACGACAATTTAGTCCCAAACCTATTGGCAACGACATCGCCACGGGGTTATAACCTTCAGTTTCAGTATGCAAATCACGAAGTTTATCACCGTTTTTAACAGTTCCTACAGTAGGTCCATCCCATCTCGGAGAATAAGTCAAAAGTCCTAACCCAACAAAAGCATACGCAGACCACCTCTGCCAAAAATTAGGTTTATTAACTTCCTTTTCTTTTATAAAAAAGAAATCAATATTTGCACCAAAATCAAAAGAATTACTCTTAAAAATCAAACCACGGTGTTTATGCGCATCATCTCTACTTTTCGTATCATCACCCGTAAGTTTTGAATACAAAACTGAAAACCTAAGAGAAAAACGCTCAGTGAGTTTATACTTATAACCCAAATCAAAAGAATAACTGGTTTCTTTCATAAGCTTAGGCGATAAGGTCTTAGAGCCACCGTCCACACGGTCAAAATCACCTATAAACCAATTAAAGCCACCGCCTAAATAAACGCTGTGCCGCGATTTTTTCCATGATGCAGTCTGAGCAAACATATTACCCACCGAAATAACAACCGCAATCAATATGGCTATCGTTTTTTTCATAATTTAATTTTATATTTTCAATTTTACTTCCCTTTTCAAGGATTTTTATCGCGTATAATTTAAATTATATACCGCAAAAACGTTTTCTTTTTCGACCGCAAATATATTAATATTTTTTCGATATTATTCATTTTTTCCTAAAAAAAATTAATTTTTTTTTTTATTTTTTTAGCATGTTTTATAGAAAAGAGATATAAAATATTGAAAGATAGCCTTTTATTAAAATCAATTTTTGTCTTTTTGTATTTCAACAAAAAATACAGGCACAGTCAAGTATATTACCTGCTGTGTCTGCCGTGTCTCGAAGATATTCTATAATGCGCCGTAACTATAAATGTTACGAAAGCATCGTTATAACCTGAATTACCGCGTTTTTCGCCTGTTTTAGCAGGAGATGCTTTAGAGCCGTCAGTATTGATTCTTCTGTCGGCAAATTGCGTTGTAAGTTCGCTCGGAGGCGTAAAACCGGATTCGTCCCAATTGAAATAATTTGAAGAACAGTCGTCGATATAGTCTGTTGTCGTAACATGATATGCACCTTCAAGACATAAAGACAATTTTTTGTTTATCTGATATTTTACACCGAAACCAAAAGGTATTTCCGCAGCAAGCAATTTGTAAGGCGCTGACAATGTGGTATAAGGCTGCGAGCCTGAACCGTTTTTTTTCTCATAAGTAAAAGATGTGCCTTGTCCTTCGGTACAAAGCGGCTGCAAATCATACCATTGTCCGTCAAGTTCGCCCTGAGGGTTGAAATGAAACATACTGAAACCTACGGTAAAATACACTGCAAAACGATTTGCCGCCATCATTGATGAAGAAGCATATCGCGGTATTTCTCTTTCTTTTAACAAATAATAATCAAGATGAGCTCCAAAAGATAGTATATCGCTTCTGAAATTAAGATTTCTTGCTTTTCTTGAAGCGCAAGTAGTTTCTGTATCACTACCGTATACGCGCAACCACATTACTCCCGCCCTTACAGCAAGATTAGGATACAATTTATAAGAATAACCTAACTGTAAAGCCGGTCTAAACGAAGATGTATTAATGTCCCTGACACCTAAAAAATGCGCAGCATCTTTCCCTCCTCCTCCGAGATCACCGCAAAATACATTTCCGCCTATGCCGAAATATACGCCGTGCTTGTCAGGACTACCTTGTCCGAAGACGATTGTGCTGCAAAACAGCAATGCAATCAATAAAAGTGTACGTTTCATAATAATATTTAAAATATCTAATTTCGTTTGTCCATACCCCAAAGCAACTTGTTTCGTAACGTATTATAAAAATTCGTATTGCTCAATTTTACAAGTTTTAACTTTTTTGTCGATTTTTTCAGCGTCAGCTCCTCATCAAAAGGAAGACAAGCCTGACGAAAATCAAGACTCGCAAGATAATTGTTTTCTCTGCCTTGTGCTTTTAGTCTTAAAACGTTGTCATCGCTTATCACAATCGGACGAACCGAAAGATTGTGCGGCGATACTGGCGTTAATACAAAATTACCGCTGCCCGGAGTTATTATCGGTCCGCCGGCACTCAATGAATACGCCGTACTACCCGTAGGTGTTGCAATAATCAGACCGTCAGACCAATACGTGTTCAAAAATTCATCATTCAAATATACATTAATCGAAATCATCGAACTCGTATTTACCCTCATAATCGTAACCTCGTTGAGAGCAATATTAAGATTGCCGAATCTTTCACTCGTACTTGTAACCTCAATTAACGTGCGGTTCTCCACAGAATGACGTCCGCTCAAAATTTCAGCCATCGCGCTCTGAAGCGTATCGTCAGAAACCTGAACCAAAAATCCTAATCTGCCACTGTTGATGCCTACTACAGGAATATCAGCCGCAACAGCATATACCACACTCTCCAACATCGTGCCGTCGCCGCCGATACTTATCAGCAAATCCAAATCCTCCGGCATCTTGAAACTATTGGTGAAAGTTCCCGCAATCCTCGGGGTAAAATACAAATTCTCAACTATGAAATTCAAGTATTCCTCAAATACGTAAATTTCGCAGTTGTTACGGTTCAAGGTCTCGAATATTCTATAAATATTCTTGTTGAAACCCTCAGAAAACTTTCTGCCGAATATCGCTACTTTCATATACCTTATTAAACGACAAAATTATAATTTTATTTTCCCATATCAAAAAAACGTTTTAATTCCTACTCCGAGGTATCCATCGCCTTGAATATTTCTCGTATAATAAACGCTAAAAACCCGGTCGTAGTATGTTACCAAGTCCAATCCAAGACCAATTGCGCCCAAAAACGCTCCGTTCATATCATTGAAATCGTCATCGTCGGAACTCTCCCTGCTTACATAACCGCAATTAGCAAAAAAATTAATATAAAAAGCGTAATGTATCTTATTGAACTTAGGAACGTTTATTTTCTTAAGTTCGAGAATATGGGTTTTCAAAAGTTCGTATTTGTACGAAGTCTGCAAATAGCCTAAATGCGTACCGCAAATCTGCCGTTTTTCATAACCGGGTACAACATTCGGCTTTGTTCCGAAAGCCTCTCTATAATAAAAAGGCGTAGAACTTGAACTCCATGAATAATAACATTGCGATGCAAAATAAAATTTTTCTCCAAGATTTCTGTAAACCCTACAATCAAAAACTCCGTTATAAAAATCAATATCATCAAACAACAATCCTCGTTTGCCTATCATCGCTTTAAAATACTCTCCGCTCAAAGGATAATAACTCGAATTGCGCTTGTCATAAGAAAAAACATACGAAAGATTCACCGCTTGAATTTTAGTCCTGCCCTCGCCCAAATATTCAGGATTATAAAAAGCAACTGAATCGTGAATTTTCGTATTAGTATAACCAATTTCCAAATTGTTACGGATATTTATCTTTGGACGGTAAGTGTATACTATCTTGTACTGATATTCTTTGAAGGCTATCGAAGCACCGTCAATATCAATATATTTCGCATTGTTATCATAAATTTTTAAAATACCGGATTTTCGTTTTAAGATTTCTGCCGAGAATCCGAGAAGATTTTTCCGCGAGCGTTCAACGGCAATATCAGAATAACCGATTTGCGTAATGTTATTAAAACCACGTCTGAAATTTATAAAAATAGATTCCTTACGTCCGCGAAAATTATATTTTTTGATACCGAAACTATAATCAATTTTATCAAATTCGGGATCGCGCAACCAATCGTTAAGATTGCCGTTGTGCGGGGCGATGTCCACTTGCGGCCAAATATACCAACGCTCTTCAACCAAAATATTTATCAAAAAATTATTTTGATAGTCCAAAGGCTGATATGTGATAGTTACATAATTGAAAAGCGAGGTCTTTAAAAGGTTTTGACGACTTTGCTCAATTTTTTTATCAACTTGAGAATAACACAGTGTATCCCGGACAGCAAATTCCAACTCCCGCATAATGATTTTGCTTTTGGTTTTTTTGTTGCCGTAAAGTATTATGTCAGAAATCACAAAACAACTATCACCGTTATTGCTGACCGTATCAAAAAGTGAGCTTGCCCGCAAAGTATCATCATCTTGAGCAAAAAGCACCGCCGGATAGAAAATCAGAAAAACAATTGCCAAATTCAATATGTCAAAGGCTAATTTTTGCATTCTTTTTCATTTCTCTCTAAACATTTCCGATTTTATTAGTCCTATTTTGTTAAAAAAATACTTCATTGCAGTTCCCATAACACCAAAACCATATTTCACGCTGCGGCGAAAATTAATGCTCGATGCCTCTTTAAAATATTTAGTGGGACAAGTTATCTCGGCTATTTCATAACCGAAATAAAATATCTGAGCCAACATTTGATTGTCAAAAACAAAATCGTTGCTATCCGCCTCCAAATTCAATTTTTCAATAACCTCTCTGCTGAAAGCCCTGTAACCCGTATGATATTCGGATAATTTTTGGTTCATCATCAAGTTTTGAAAAAACGTCAGGAAACGGTTTGAAACGTACTTATAAAGCGGCATTCCGCCTCTACGCGCGCCCTTACCAAGAATTCTCGATGCTATTATAACAGGATAAACTCCGTCGGCAATCGTGTAACACATCGGTCTTAAAAGTTTCGGTGTATACTGATAATCAGGGTGTAACATCACAACAATATCGCACCCCAATTCCAATGCTTTTTTATAACACGATTTTTGATTTCCTCCGTAGCCGAGATTTTTCTCATGGATAATTATATGCTTGATACCAAGCTTTTTAGCTACTTCAACAGTATGGTCTTTGGAACAATCGTCAGTCAAAATCACCTCATCGACTATATCGAAAGGTATTTCATTGAAAGTCTGTTCCAACGTTTTTTCGGCATTATAGGCCGGCAAAACTATACCGATTTTTTTGTTGTTAATCATTTTTGTTATAATGTCCCTTTTGAAGAAGGAATTGTTTGTAACGTAAAATCGTAATTCAAAGCTTGTTTCAAACATTTAGCCAAAGCCTTGAAAATACCTTCCAATTTATGATGCTCGTTTACGCCCTTAGCCGAAATGTTAAGATTGCATTTTGCATTATCGGAAAAAGATTTAAAAAAGTGATAAATCATTTCCGTTGGCATATCACCGATTTTTTCACGTTTGAACTCCGCATCGTAAACAAGCCAAGGCCTTCCGCCCAAATCCATCGCAACCGAAGCCAAACAATCGTCCATAGTCAAATTAAATTCATAACCGTAACGATTTACGTATTTTCTTAAATTCCAAAGTTTATAAACAGCTGAACCTAAAACAATTGCAACATCCTCTATCGTATGATGTTCATCAACCTCAAGGTCGCCTTTACAAACCAAATCCATACCGAAACAACCGTGAACAGGAAGTTGCAAGAGCATGTGATCAAAAAATTTAACACCCGTATCAACGTTTTTGATTTCAGGATTGCCAGGATAAAGTTTTAACGTAATTTTTGTCTCTTTAGTATTACGATTGATATCAATTACGTTATTATATGAAATTATTGCCCGCTCTGCCTCAGTCCAATCTGTTGTTTTGATAAGACAATATTTTTCCAATTCGGGATTTTTCAACTCCGTACCTAAAAAAACAGCCTTGCAGCCCAAATTTTTAGCTAACAAAACATCAGTTTCTCTATCGCCGATAACCAAAGATTCCTCCATGGAAAAATTTTCTTTGTCGTCAAGATATTTTCTCATCATCTCAACGCCGGGTTTGCGAGAGGGCGAGGGTGAAGCCTCAAAACTTCTGTCAATCAAAATATCGTCAAACTCTACACCGACACTTTTCAAAACATCAAGCATTAAATTCTGATACGGCCAAAAATCTTTTTCAGGAAAGGAATCCGTTCCCAATCCATCCTGATTTGTTGCCATAACAAATTTAAAATCAGTATATTTTCTAATTTTTGACAAAGATAAAATCGCACCGTTGACAAATGCAAATTTCTCTAATTTATCAACTTGATAATCCACGGGCGGCTCTACGATTATCGTACCATCCCTATCAATGAATAAAATTCTGTTTTTCATTATTTTATGCGTTTTCCTGAATAAAATTTAACGATAAATGCGTCAGAAAATCCTTTAGCCCTAACTTTAGGCAAAAATTCCTTACATTCAGCCTCGGTTTTGAAATTTCCCGTCGTATATTTATATGCGCTGTTGTCGGTGTAATAATCCACATCGGGCAAATCCTTAAAATCTCTTTCGTCAAGACGTTTCCACGAAACTCTGAACTGAACCTTATAAACAGTATCTTTCGTGTAAATAATCGGTTTTGAAGGCGTTTCAACCTTGTCTACAATTTGCTGAGCATTCGGGTCTTTACGGGTACAAGCCATTAAAACCGATTCGTTAAGCTGCGAAGCATAACCGATTTTGAAAGGCAAAGGTTGCGAATTTTTATCCAATAAAGCCTGTTTCAAATCGTCCTGCTTGAAAATCGAAAAAACTTTCAACGGACGGGTATAAGTTCCGAAAAGTTTTACGTCATAATCTTTTTTAACCTTTCCGTAAGCCAATCCCGATTCGTCCTGAAGAATTTTATCACACTGATCCACAACAAGTTTCTGCATAATTTTGAATTCAACGCTTTGCAAAAGATACGATGCAGATTTCAGATAACAGATTTTCTCCTTAAACGAATTTATAAAAAACGGAAATTCCATTTTGCCGGTCATCGGCGGGTCGGAAGTGTCCATTCTGAAATACTTGACCGTTCTCGGCCTTGAATCACCTTCCTTCTTAAAAACAATTTCCCAACCGTAAGGATGTTTTGTAGCATTTCCGTCTGATTCGGTAATATTACCTCTGTTGTCAAGATAAATATCACGATAATTCGTAATAATGCAATTTTCCATTGCCAAAGTATAAAGTGCGATATGAAGCGTTCCGTCCAAATATTCGTTTTTGAAATTGTCTTTCATCTGACCGGCAATAAAAAATCCGAACCTCGTTAAATATCTGAAAGAATACAACAAAGAATCCAAATAAGCATGGATTTTTGGTTCGGAAATTTTTTCGGGCTCTGCCAATTTTCCGGGATTTTCCAACCCCTGCAAAATATAATCGCCTGCGTTCGGGAAAAACGTCATAGCAAAAATAAGGTCAGGACCACCGAACGGATAAAAAAGACACGAAGTATCATTGGAAAAATCACTGATATTTTCGCTACACCATTTTTTTACGGGGTTTAACGTCTTGGTTGTCAGTTCTTCCCATTGTTGTTTCGCTTTTTGTGAATACGCCTTATAAAAATCGGTATTCTGAAGGTCAGCATACTTATCAACAGATTTTCCTGCTAAAAATCTTGCTAAATCGTTAGCACTGCTTTGATCGATTTGATTGAGATAAAAATCGTCAGAAAGTTTTACTTCATCTTGATTTACAATATCTTCCGCCGGGTATTCGATAACTTCAACGCTTTCTGCGCCATCATTTTTTGTTCCGTTACACGCCTGAAACATTATAGCTGTCAGGCAGATTAATATCAAACTGTATTTTGATTTCATATATTTTCTTCTTTTGTATTAAACACCGCCATTTTACCAAAAATAGTAAAACAAAAGTAATCAACTTTTCTGAACCGACAAAAATTATTTACATTTTTTTGTAAGCCGCCCATACTGCATTTTCATAAAAAAAACGCTGCAAAAAAAATTCGTCGAAAAAATATAGGGTGTTCGTCGAAAAAATATATTTCATATCATTTTATAAAATAAATTTGCATCGTTAATTTAAATCAAAAAACATTTTAAATAAAATGAAAACATTTATAAAACTTTTTTTTGCAGCTATTTTTGCCGCAACAATTAATTTATCTTTTGCTCAAACTTCAGTAAAAGGCGTTTTAATTGATTCACTTTCAAAAGAAGGTGTGCCTTTCGCTACTATTGCGGTAACTAAACAGGGTGATTTAACTAATTTCGCAATGACAAGCATCACCGATGTAGACGGCTCTTTTTCCGGTGTGGTAAAAGGCAAAGGCAGCTACGTCATCACAATCCGTTCAACGGGTAAACAGACAATTATCAAACCGTTACACCTAAAAGGCGAAAAAGTTTTCGACCTTGGTAAAATCCTAATGCAAGACTTAGTTGATACTCTCGGTACGGTTGAGGTAGTGGCTGTTAAACAACTCGTTACGGCAGAGGCTGGAAAAATGAAATACAACGCCGAGGCCGATCCCGAAAACAAAACCTCAACGGTTCTTGATATGCTCCGCAAAGTGCCGATGGTAACTGTTGACGGTCAAGACAACATTTCAATTAACGGCAATTCAAGTTTTCAGGTTTTTGTTAACGGCAAAAAAAACACGCTTCTGACATCGCGTCCGAGCGAATCACTCAAAGCAATGCCGGCGTCAAGCGTTAAAAACATTGAAGTCATCACCGACCCGGGCGCAAAATACGATGCCGAGGGTGCGGGCGGAATCATCAACCTCATCACCGACAAAAAACAGAAAATGAACCAAACCTCAGGCACAATCCGTGCTGAAAAAGGTACAACAAGAGAAAGTTACGGCGGTGATTTTTCAATCCAAAGAGGAAAACTCACGGCAAGCATCAACGCAACACTTTTCCATAACAAAAACGATATGGAGTTTAGCGGTCTTAACACGCAAATTACCTCCGGCAGCGATTACACCACACTTTCAAAGTCGAAATCCAATAACAATACGACTTTCGGTAATTCCGGTTTTGAGGCAAGTTATGAAATTGATTCTCTGAATCTTATCTCAATTAACGGCGGTTATGAATATTGGGGTTCAAAACGTAACGGCACTATGGAATACATTGTTAACAACGAATTTACAACAGAAAACCTTACTTCCAACAAATCCGTTTACAGCGGCTATTGGGCTGGGCTTGACTATCAGCACACTTTTAAATCAAATCCTGAAAAGACCCTCACTTTTTCTTACGAAATGTGGGACGGTTGGAACAAAACTACTGACAAAACCGTTGGCGCAAATAGTTTGATTTCAAGTCCTTACGATTTTTCAGGCAGAAAATACGAAAACGACGGACGCAGCGGTGAACATACTTTGCAGTTAGATTACGCCTCACCACTTTCAAAAACCATAAAAATGGAAGCGGGTGCAAAATATATTCTTCGTCCTAAGTCTTCAAAAGGCGACAATTATTCGTCTGACGGAAACGGCAATTACATTTACGACGAATCACAAAGTCTTGATTTAAAATATGTTGATAACATCGCAGCTGTTTATACACAATTTTCTGAGCAGATAAAAAAAGTGAGCCTCAAAGCCGGGTTACGTTACGAATACACATTCTTAAACGCTGACTACAAAAAAGGCAACGGCAAGGATTTTGACAAAGATTACGGCAACCTTGTTCCTACTTTTGCAGCAACGTATGCTATTTCGATGCAACAGAACATCAATTTTACTTACAACATGAGAATCAGCCGCCCGAGAGAAGAACAGTTGAATCCGTTCAGGAATATTTCACCGCTGTCAGTAAGTTACGGTAACACGGGTCTTGATTGTGAAAAGGTTCATAATTTTGGTTTGTCATACGGATATTTTTCGCCCAAACACAGCATAAATCTCAATTTAAGACACACGTTCTGCAAAAACGGAATTTCGCAATACTCGTTTTATCTTGACAACCTTCTCAACAGTACTTACGACAACTTGACGGAAAACGCAAACACTTCGCTCAACATCTATTACAATTACAACATCACGAAGAATGCACGTTTTTCAACCAATTACAGACTAAGTTACGTTGATTATAAAAACGAGGCTATTGATAACAAAAATCACGGCTGGCAATCAAATGGTTACGCAAGTTTTATGTATACTTTTCCGGCAAATGTTAAAGCAAGCGTAGGCTGCTTTTTCTCAACAAGGAGTTACAATTTGCAAGGTTACAGAGACGGTCTTGCAATCGGAAATTTCTCAATCGGAAAGGATTTTTGCAAAGACCGTTTGAGTATTACTTGTTCGGGAACACTTTCACTTAAAGACGGAAAATATTTGAAAATGACGAATTATTCTCAGGGCAGCGATTTCAGAAATTCTTCCGACATAAAATTCAAGATTGCTAACATCGGAGTTTCGGCTTCATGGCGTTTCGGCGGACGCATCAACGTTAAAAAGACAAATAAAACTATCGAAAACGACGATTTTTCAAAAAGCGAAAAAGGCGGAAGCGATGTTCCGGGAATGTAATATTTTTAGAACAATTTTTCCCTTTCACTAACAATAAAAAAATGGCGTTTTAAGAAAAATAAAACGCCATTTTTTATTGTCATTATCCACTGATAATTAAACTTCCTTCCTCAATATTTTGCGAATTTTACCGGTATAAATCAAACAAGCCATAGTAAAATAAACACAAATCTGAATACAAATACCTTTCATTTCAAACGCAACATCGGAAATACTTGCCCCCATGCCGGAGATTCTCATGTATGCGTTAAGACCGAAAGTTGAGGGGAAAAGATATGAAAAATACCGTATTCCATCTGGAATTGCCGAGCCTGGCCACGATAAACCACACATAAAATAAAGCGGTAACGACATAAACACAAATATCAACATACAATCCTCTCTGCGATAAATCATATAACTTAACACCATTCCTAAAAAGCAACAATCTATGATATATGGTATTACAAAAAGCATAAAATCCCAATAATGTCCTAATTGCGGCAACGAAAACATTTTGGTTATAACCACAAAGGCATAAATTGCGTGAATGATATAAAGCATAAGATAAAACAACATTTTACCCAAAACAATTTCCACCGAATTTTTATAAAAACGGTTCATCGGAATTACAAAACCGCCGTTTTGCTCTCTGCTGCGTCCCATACTCATTCCTATTCCTAAAAACAATGACTGCTGAATTATCATCATCAAAATAGGCGGAATCATAAATGCCGCATAACCGCTCTGAGAATTATAAAGCGAAGTATGTTTGTAATCAATAGGCGTTTGCATGATTTGGCTTTCACGCTCGGTTTTCGGTTTCATATAATTGGCAACCTTGATTTTGCGGTTCATCGCTATCGAAACGTTGGAACAAGCCGAAACAGCACATTTGTAATAAACCATACTCATCATGTTGCAATAAAGTCCTACAACAGTCTGTTTACCCTTTGAAAGCGAAGTCTCAAAATCCTTGTCAATATGAATAATTGCGTATGCACTCTGCTGCTCAAGAGCCGAATAAGCATCCGCCATATTAACACAATGTCCGGCAACCGTAACATCGGGAGTAGCATCAACTCGCCTTAAAAACTCTCTGCTCAAAGCTGATTTGCAATCATCCACAACCACAACGGGAACTTCCCTCTGAACCTCCGGCGTATAAACATACGCATAAATCAGCGGATACGCAAGCGGTAATATTATCACGAAAAGCATTATACCCATATCGTGAAAAACCGTACGCAACTCGTCATACCAAATTTTTATAATGTTCATTTTGTTTACAAAGTTTTTCCGATGCAAAAATATAAATTTTAAACATTAAATTGTATCTTCCCCCGTTAAATACTCCATTTATGCCGTTTTAAAGGACAAAAAAAGGGCGGAAAGCCGCCCCCTTATTTTTTCCTCTCTTAAACTTCAACACCGTAAATCTCATCCAAAATATATCCATATTTTTGTTTTACGACTTTTCGTTTAAGTTTCTGTGTCTGAGTAAGTTCGCCCGTTTCTGAAGACCATACATCAGGAACGATTCTAAATTTTGCTATCTGCTCTACTTTTCCTAAAGTCTTATTTACTTTCTGAATTTCAGTATCAATTAATTTTATAACTTTTTCGTTTTCTGCAATCTCCTGAAAAGAAAAATCTTTGGTTTCACCCTCGTTTTTAAGGTAAATTTTCAATGCCTCAAAATCGGGAGAAATAATCGCCGAAGCAAATTTCTGACTTTCTCCAACAATACAAACTTGCGAAATATAAGGCGATTCCTTACATTTTCCCTCAATCATCTGAGGCGCAATGTATTTCCCTGACGAAGTTTTGAAAACGTCTTTCTTTCTGTCAGTTATGTAAAGATAATTACCCTGCTCTGACAAATATCCGATATCACCCGTACGGAAAAATCCGTCATCTGTCATCACCTCTGCCGTTGCCTCCGGGTTTTTGTAATAACCTTTCATAACGTTAGGTCCCTTTACCAAAATTTCACCGTCCTCCTCATCGATTCTGACAAATTCGTTGCTGATAACGGGTCCGACAGAAGAAAATCTGTGATGATTAACATCAGCATGAGCGATTATAGGTGAGGTTTCAGTCAAACCGTAACCTTCGCAAACCTTAATGCCGGCTGCCCAAAGCATACGACTGAGATTCGGCGAAATAGCTGCACCACCACAACCCAAAAATTTCATCTGTCCACCAAAGAAATCCTCTCTCCAATGTTTATAAATAAAAAAGTCAAGAACCTTTAATTCAAGGTTATAAAACCAACCGTTAGCGTTATTGTGCTCAAAACGTCTGCCGAGTTCAACAGCCTTATCAAACATTTTTTTCTTCAAACCGGTGAATTTAGCACCCTCTTTCATAATGCCTTCAACGATTTTTTCCGTAACCCTCGGCACCGTGTTGCAACCGTTAGCCTTAATATCGCAAAGGTCTTTGACAATTGTACCCAAATTTTGAGCATAATAAACACCTATGCCCAAATATTGATACATATAGCAAAAACATCTCTCGTAAACGTGGCAAAGCGGTAAAATAGAAAGCACTTTATGAGATTTGTCAAGACCTAAAATAGAACAAGAGGCCGAAAAATTACTACAAAAATTTTTGTGTGTCAGCATTGCACCTTTTGAAAGTCCTGTCGTTCCTGAAGTATAAATTATAGAACAAACATCGTCCGGATCAATCGATTGTTTGATTTCCTCTAATTCTTCTTTGTAATAAACTTCACTTCTAAGACCAAGCTCGTAAACACTTTTCCAATTTTCAATTCCGTCAATTTCGTTGAAAGAATATATTTTTTCTAAAGTAGGAATACTGCCTGCAACGGTACTTACTCTGCGCTGCGCAATAGCATCCGAAATAAAAACAAACCTCGCACCGCTGTGCGTGAGCATAAACTCGTAATCTTTGCTCGAAATCGTCGGATAAACGGGTACGTGAATAGCTCCCGTCATGGCAATGGCCATATCAACAAAATTCCATTCCGGACGATTGTTAGAAACCGTTGCAATTCTGTCGCCACGTTTAACTCCCAACGCTAAAAGTCCGTATGCAAGAATATGAGATGTCCTTCTGTATTCTTCGGTGCTGACATAATTCCATTTGCCGTCCGCTTTTGATGCAAGACAATCTTTGCGGGGAAATTTTTCACACGCATTGTCAAGTAAGTCGAAAATTCTTGTTACGCTCATTTTTATACTTTTTTGTTATACCGTGTTTTTTAAATCACGGTGCAAAGATATATATATTTTTCGAATTTTTTCAACGGTCGAAAAATTTTTTTTTCTCCATTTTTAGCCAAAAGCCTGATTTCCATATTATTAAGAGTTTTTAAAAAATCATTTTTTTTTAGAATTTAATTTTAAATCGAATTTAAAACCTGATTTTAATATAAAATAAACATCAGTTTTGGTTTTTTTAAGATTTTATGATATTTTCTATTAATATTTTATTTTTATATTTGCCGTTATAATGGCAAAAAATAATTCCAAATATTTCTTTACTGCGTTGCTGATTAGCCTTTTAACTGGATTGTCAGCAGTTTGGTATTTTGCCTTTACTGCTACTGAAAAAGATTGTCCGTTCAAGGACAATTTGATTTTAATTCTCGGAATTTATACGATTTTTAATTTCGCATTATTCTTTGTTTTAGCAGGATTTTATTACAAAAATCAAAAACAATACGAAAAAAACGGTTCAAGATTTTTGGAACATATCGACATTCTTTGTCAAGACCTTACCAAAACCAAAGATTCATTAAAACATAAAGAAGAAGAACTCCAATTCGTAACTCACGAAAAAGAAAACGTTAAAAACCTCAACAAAACATACGAAAACATAATCTATTCGTTAAGACAGATTATCAACAAAGAATCCGACAAAATAAAAGACGGTTGCAGACTCTTGGAAGAAATCGGACAAAAAGCAATGCTTTCCGATAAATTGAAATCCGCTTTTATTGCCAATATCGACCACGAAATCAGAACTCCGATAAACGGAATTTTGGGTTATGCGATGTATTTGACCACACCCAATCTAACGGAAGAAAAACGCAGACAATTCAGCGAAATACTCTCGTTTTCAATAGCAAGATTTTTAAATACGATAAACGATATTGTTTATTATTCGCAGCTCAAAGCCGGAGATATTACGACAACAAACAATCTTTTTGACATTAACCTTCTGATAGCCAACATATTAAATCTCGGAGAAAATTTCAAACACAATCTCAAGCGCAACATTGAAATCAATGTTACAAACGATTTAAGAGAAAAAAAATACATCAAAGGTTTTGAAAACGGCTATTACAAAATACTTTCAAACCTGATGAACAACGCCGTGAAATTCACCAAAGAAGGCAGCGTTGAAATCAGTTATGTATTAACGGAGGATAAAATAAAAATCACGATTTCGGACACGGGAGTCGGTTTCAATTTGAGCGAAAAAAACAATATTTTTGATAGTTTCAGACAAGAAGACATTACTTTAGCAAGAAAATTTGACGGAATGGGACTCGGTTTGAGTATTTGCAAGGCGCTGACAAATCTCATGGATGGAGAAATCTTTTGTGAAAGCCACAAAAACATCGGCAGCAAATTTTGGATAGAAATTCCGTTAAAAGTACCCGAAAACAAGCCGGATATTTACAACAGAATAGAAAATTTCATAAAACCGCAAAATATAAAGCGCAAAAAAATCCTCATTTATGCCACAAACGATGAAGATTTTATATACATAAACGGATTTTGCAGATCGTATAATTTTGAAAGTCAAAGGGCTATGACAACAGATGACATTGTGTCATTAGTAAAGTCAGACAACGAAATCTACACTGTAGTAATTGACATAGAATATTTTATGCTCGAGGCTTTAAGATGCGCTAAAAAAATCACGGATTACAATCCGCAAATACGTTTTGCGTTTTTTACGACCGAAAGTTTGAGCGAAAGCCAAATAGAAAAAATATCCGTTTACTCTGACATTATCATCACAAAACCTTTCAACACGCAGAGTATCAACAGAATATTTGAAACTTTTTAAACGTCAAGTTTTATTTCACGGAATTTTTTCAACAATGACAGTGCAGAAACATCGTTTTTGTCATAAACGATATTCAAAGCCTCTAACAGTTTAACAGCTTGAGATTCAACACTTTGTTTTAAAAAAAACTCCGCATGGGCAAAATTCAAAAATTTCAAAAGTCTGAAAGCATCAAACCAAACAAAAAAACGTTTGTAAAAAGTTTTTTCACAAGCAGAATTTTCTTTCATCTCCTTTAATGCGTCAAAATAACCGTTTTTGTCAAGAAATTCTTTCATAACAGGTTGAATTTCATTGTTTTGAAAAAAACTTTTCAAGACACGAAAACTTTCAAAACAATAAACTCCGTATTCGTTATTGTCCATTTGTTTCAACGAAATACCCGTTCCAAAAGGCACTCGCGAGGAAAAACGGATTGAAGGAAAAACTTTTGCAGTATTCAACGAAAAGAAATTTCCCCTCGGAATAATTTTTTGCAAAAAATAAAAATCCTCTCCGGCTTGTTTACGATTCATTCCGCCCTCCAAACAATATGGTTTTACTCTTACAGCAAAAGCCGAACCTACGGTCTGAAAAGCATAAGGAAACCCCGCAAAACGTTGAGCAGCAATATAATACCGCATATAAAGTTCGTATTTCGTAATAGCTTCACGAGATTCCTCAGAAAATTTTTCGTCCTCAACATCGTGTTCAAAACCTATTGAAACGCCCTCAGCTTTGGGATTTTTTAAGAAAAATTTCTCTATTTCCGACAAATAATTTTTGCTGCAAAGACAATCCGCATCAAGACTTATAATAATTCCGTTCTGATTGTTAATGCTACAAAAACGCCTTACAGCCTCATCCATGCCGATTTTCCGGGCGAAACCTACGCCGGCGTGTTTTTTCGGCAAATTATTTTCTTCCAAATAATAAATTTTGATTTTATCAGAAAGATTTTCCCTTTGAATTTCTTGAATTTGAGAAACTGTTATGCGGTTTTGCGCTAAAATTTTTTCCTCAGTATTTTCTTTGGCATTAATAACGACAATTATTTCAACAGGAAAAACTGTCGGAAAACAATTCAAAAGTGATTTCAACGTCCACCGTATATCGGGTTCGTCATAAGAGGGAATCACGACAATAGTCTGTAAATCCTTATCAGGCAAGGTTTTAATATGTTGAGGTTTAACAGGATAACGTTGAAAATATGTTTCAAAAAAGTTTTGCATCGACATAAAAAAGGTGAGAGAAAAAAATGAAAACGGCGCATCGGAAAAAACCGACACACCGAGTAAAAATAAAACTAAACCAAATTTATTTTTTTGCTGTCGTATCAGAAGGCTGGGTGCTTTCTTTTTCAGAAGCTTTCTTGTTGTAACGTGAGTTCAAGGCTTTGAGAATTTCCTGAGTTACGTCCATTGAAGGATCTGCATAAAGCAAAGGAGCACTGCCTTGAGTACTGATAATCATTTTGTAACCTTTTTTCTGATTGAACTCTTTGATGTAGTTTTTGATAGAATCACCGACACGATTCATAATTTGAGCCTGATCGTCAGCAAGTTCCATAGACTGACGGTCCCTGAGTTCCATAAGTTTCTGCTGTTCGGCAGCTAATTGCTGCTGAATTTCCTGAGCACGGGTCGGAGTTACAAGTCTTTTTTCATAATTTGACTGAAGTTCCATAGCTCTGCGTTCGAGAGATTTTCCTTTTGATTGAAGTTCTTGCTCGTACTGATTTTGTTTTGCCATAAACTTGGTAGACTCATCATTGTAAAGGTCATAACCGTTAACAAGGCTGTCAATATAAACGAAAGCAATATCACCGGTTACGGAAGAATTACCGCCGGCAATTTGAGAATTGTTAGAAGACTGCCGTCCGTTGCAACTCAACAGACCGGTCAATGCTAATGCACAGGCTAAAGCCTTTGTAATTGATTTTTTCATCGTTTTTTATTCAATTTTAATTTTAATGTCAAAAAATTCCGGTGCAAAGATACGTTAATTAAATTTTAGTTGAAAGTTTTTTTTTTGGAAAGTATTTATTTTTTTTAACTTTGCAGCCTAAATTATGAACAACAAAAATTACACAAAATGAGTTTAAAAGGAATTCTTTCGATTGTTACATACCCCGGTTTGTACAAACACGTAGCTCAAGCTAAAAACGGCTTGGTTATAGAATCAATTGCAGACGGCAAACGTTCTTTAGCGTATGCCACTTCAAGAATCAGCGCATTAGAAGATATTTCGATATATACTTCTGACGGTGATACCAAACTTTCTGAGGTTTACAAAAACCTCTACAACGAATTAGGCGGTAAAAAAACCCCGTTCAACCCCAAAAAAGCTTCAGAAAAAGAGCTTACGGATCTTTTTACGAAAGCTTTACCCGATTGGGACAAAGACAGAGTTTATCTCTCTGACATCAAACGTGCTTACTCATGGTACAATCTTTTGGTAGAAAAAGGTTATATCGACGGCAAAGACGAAGAACCCGAAACTGCTCAAGAGCAACCCGCAAAAGAAGAAGCTGAAAAAGAGGCTGAAGCTGCACCAAAAACAAGAACAAGAAAATCAAAAGCCGCAGCAGAGGCTAAACCCGCAGCAGAAGAAGAAAGCGGAGAAATCACCGTAAAGAAAAGAACCCGTAAGAAAAAAACTACTGAAGAAAAATAATTTTTCTTCCCTCAAAAAAATAAATATGGCATTTCTCTAAAAAAGATTAATGCCATATTCATTTTTTTTCTAATTATTCCAAACTTTCAATTCGTTATAAAAAGTATCACGCTCAACAGGAATCAAACCCGTTGATTTTATTAAATTTACAAGTTGTTCCACCGTCATTACGGGTTTTCCCTCAACGCCAGCCATAGTATAAATTTTTGTTGAATCATTGACAGTTCCGTCAATATCGTCAGCACCGTACTGAAGAGCAAGCGAAGTAACCTCTTGTCCTGACATCACCCAATAAGCTTTTATATGCGGGAAATTGTCAAGATAAATTCTTGAAATGGCATAATTTTTAAGGTCTTCCGTTATTGAAACCTCGCCTAAAGAGGACATTGAATTGTTTTCTTTTCGGAATTTCAAAGGAATAAACGCCGAAAAACCTGAAGTCTTGTCCTGCAAATTTCTTAATCTTTTCAAATGGTCGATTCTTTGAGCATAAGTTTCTTTATGACCGTAAAGCATTGTTGCATTGGTCGGTATGCCAAGTTCGTGGGCTGTTTGATGAATTTTCAACCAATTTTCGGAAGAGGTTTTTTCGGGACAAATTTCTTTCCTTAAATTTTCGTCAAAAATTTCAGCACCGCCGCCCGGAATACATTCCAAACCGTTATCTTTCAATTTTTTTAGACCGTCATAAAGCGACAAACCCGCTTTTGAAATCATATATTCGATTTCAACGGCAGTAAAAGCTTTAACAACAATTCCCGGAATTATTTTTTTGACGTTTTGCATCAAAGAACAATAATAATCAATATCTCTGTCAGGATGGACGCCGCCTACAATATGAACCTCCGTTGCATTGGAATTTTTGTAATATTCCACTCTTTTCAAAATTTCTGACATTGAAAGTTCCCATGCCTGAGCATCACCTTTAGGCTTTTTATAAGAACAGAATTTGCAATTATTAACACAAACATTAGTCGGTTCAATATGGAAATTCCGGTTAAAATAGACTTTTTGTCCGGTTTTTCTCTTTTTGATTTCAAAAGCTAAGAAACCGAGCAGGCTGAGACCGGCTCTCTCAAAAAGTATTAACGCTTCATCTTCGTTAATGCGCTTATTATCAATAACTTTTAGCGCTATTTTTTTTACGTCGGTGTCCTCTAAGGAATTTTGTATAAAATTTTCCATTTTCGTTTTATTACCAACGGCAAAGGTAAATGATTTTTTAAGAAAAAACAAAAAAATCCACCGTCCAATTTTTCTGTCAATGCAGATGTAAAAGTAAAAAATGGGCGATAAATTAATCTCGCCCAAGTATTCTTATTTCAGCTGACTTAATAAGCCACCATTAGATATTGTTTGTATCTTTTTTACAAAACATGCACAAAACGAACCGAATATCCAGCATCATTAGAGCTTACTATATCGTGACGAATTCTTCCTGAATTGAAAACCATAAGGCACATTTCGTCGGTGTTTTTAGCCGTAGACGACAAATAGTAGCCATCATCACCGTCAAACAAAACATCTGTTTCGATGCGATAACCAGCAGCCGGAAGGAATACCGCTCCTGCTGCTTCCATTTTTGTCCATTCTTCTAATGATAATAAATTTTTAGTTTTGTAA
>JAFYDK010000020.1 GCA_017544805.1 Bacteroidales bacterium
CCATTATCAGTTTCCGCTTAAAATAACCGCTGTTTTTCAACTGCTGATTTTCATTATTTTCCATTTTCATTTTCGAGTAATTTTCAGGCGGTAAAGTTAAGGAGTTTTTTGTTTTTTCGCAAATTTTTTTTGATTTCGTCTGTTATTCAAAATTCAAAACAAGTCGTCCAAAACGATGTTGCCGTTTACAATGGAGTGATTTTGAGGGTTGCTTATTCCGTAAGTTGTGATAAACGTTGTGTTCAATGCGTATTTTGTACCGGTTTCGGCGGCAAAAAGTCCTGCACGGCTGCGGAGTTTTGACTCATAATCCTTTGTTATGACAAACTCGTTTACAGAAAATTTTATTTCACAAAGGTTGACAATTCTGTCAGAACGCTCAATTACGAGGTCAATTTGAGCATTGCGGTCTTTGCTGCGCCACGTACTTAAAGTAACAAGTACGCCGTCGATACCTAACGCTCTTTTAATCTGCGTTATATGCAAAAGGCACAAAAGTTCAAAACAGAATCCCTGCCAAGTGTTTATTTTCGGCGAATTAATCATTTTCTGCCAAAAATCCGCATCCGCCGAAGAGTTTTTTTCTACAAACTTATAATAAAACAGCGTGTAAAAGTCGCAAATTCTAAAAATCTTGTTTTTGACACCGCCGCCGGTTTTATTGCTTGACATTATGAAATCGCAGCGTTCAAGATTGTCAAGAATTTTTGTCATTTCAGAGCCGCCGAATCCCGCTTTTTCAGAAATTTCAGTGCGGGTAAGACCTTCTGTGCGCGAAGTGAGAATTTTTATTACTTCAATGTGCTTGTCATAATTTGAAAAAAGAGCGGCAAACAATTCATTGAACTCGGTTCTCAAAACCGCGTTTTTAGAAGAGAAAAACAGTCTGTCTATGTTTTGCGCAAGACTTAACTCTCTGTTAATAAGGCTATAATAAAAAGGCACGCCGCCAAAAACCATATATGCCTGCGCAATTTGAAAGTTGTCCCAAGAGCAGTTTTGGTTTTCAAGATATTCTTTCACTTCACTGAGAGAGAAAGGACGCAGATATATCTGCATTGTAACACGGTTGAAAAGTCCGCCTTTGTTTTTCAGGATTTTATCAACAATCCAAGACGTTGACGAGCCGCATGCCACAAGCATTATATCGTCTCTCAAAGCCGCCCAAGCGTTCCAAAAACTCTCCAAAGCGGGGACAAAATCGCTGCGCCGGTTGTCAAGCCAAGGCATCTCGTCTATAAAGATTACTTTTTTTCTCTTGACTTTCTTGTTTTCCAACAAGATACGAAGTTGTTTGAAAGCCTCTTCCCAAGAGTTGAGTTTCAAATCAAAACTGCTGTTTCCGTATTCCTTTATCGCTTCGGCAAATGCGGCAAGTTGGGTTTCTTTCGGATAATTGTGTCTGCCGACAAAAGAAAAATCGTATTTTTCGTTAAAGAAGTTCCTGATTAAGAATGTTTTACCTATTCGTC
The DNA here is from genome assembly GCA_017544805.1 of Bacteroidales bacterium. Lineage (GTDB taxonomy): Bacteria > Bacteroidota > Bacteroidia > Bacteroidales > UBA3824 > UBA3824. The sequence continues at coordinate 1,473 of JAFYDK010000020.1, forward strand.
TGCGTCCGTAAACAACCACAAACTCGCTTTTCGGAGTGTTAAGACATCTCTCCAATTCCTTGATTTCATTTTTTCTGCCGACAAGTTTCATCATAATCACAAATTTTTTATTTCGCCAAAACAGTGCAAATTTATATAGTTTTGGCGAAATAAAAAAATCTTATTTCGCCAAAACTGTGTTTTTTTATACGGTTTTGGCGAAATAAACAAATAAAAAAAACTTGTTTTCAAAATACATTCCTCAAAATCCAAAACGCAATAATTGCGACGAGCCAAAAAACGCACGCCTTAACCCCGGTCAAAAACTTCAACTTTTTTCCGAAAGCCAAAACCGCCGCGATATACACGACAGCAAAATACAAAAGCGGATTCTGTTTAAAAGATTCCCAAATCTCGCCTTTCAAAAGATAATGCAACGCCCTCTGACCG
>JAFYDK010000021.1 GCA_017544805.1 Bacteroidales bacterium
GAACCGCAAGGAACTTCCATTTTAACAGGGTGAGCATCAAGCATTTCGTCCATTTGTTTTACAACTGAATCGAAATCAGCACCCGAACGGTCCATTTTGTTGATGTACGCTACTCTGGGAACGTGATATTTAACCGCTTGGTTCCAAACGGTTTCAGATTGGGGTTCAACACCGCCTACTGCGCAGAAAACAGAAACCAAACCGTCCACAACCCTCATTGAACGCTCTACTTCCATCGTAAAGTCTACGTGGCCGGGAGTGTCGATAAGGTTAAGGTCATAACCTTTCCAATGTGCAGAAATTGCAGCAGACTGAATTGTGATACCTCTTTCTTGTTCCTGTTTCATAAAGTCCATTGTGGCAGCACCATCGTGAACTTCACCGATTTTTCTATTTACTCCGGTGTAAAACAAAATACGCTCTGAGGTAGTTGTCTTACCTGCATCAATGTGGGCAGCAATACCGAAGTTTCTTAATTTTTCTAATGACATTTGTGTTGAAATGTATGTAAATTTAAAACTTGTTTTTTAATTTGGTCGCAAAGTTAGAATTTTTTTTTTATGTATAAAAATTTTTTTGTTAAAAATAACTTTAATGCACCGTTAAATATTTTTAATCGTCGTATTTTCTCTTGTCGAGAACGTGTTTTGCCTTTCCTTCACTGCGTTCCAATGTCATAGGCGGAACAACTTTGATTGAAGGTTTTATACCAGTTACGCTGACAATCCTCTTATAAAGCGGATTTACGTAAACCAATTGTTTCTCAGGCGGAGTTACATAAAATTCAGGTCTTAATTCAACCTTAATTTCAAAACTGTCTTCGTGATTTATTCTATCAACGGTAATGAAATAATACGGTTGGAATGCCGGAAATTCCGTCAAACAGGTTTCGATTTGCGAGGGGAATACATTAACACCCCTAATAATAAGCATATCGTCAGAACGTCCGAAAATTCTGTCAATTCTTGCCATTGTTCTTCCGCACGAACATTTTTCGTAACGGATTCTCGTCAAATCCCTTGTTCTGTATCTTAAAATCGGCATTGCCTCTTTGCACAAGGTCGTGAAAACAAGTTCGCCAAATTCCCCTTCAGGAACGGGTTGAAGAGTTTCGGGATTGATAATTTCGGGATAGAAAAAGTCTTCCCAAATATGGATTCCGTTCTGACATTCACATTCGCCGCCAACACCCGGTCCGCTGATTTCTGTTAAACCATAAATATCTATTGCTTTGAGTCTTAAACGTTTTTCTATTGTTTTTCTCATGCCGTTGCTCCAAGGTTCAGCACCAAAGAATCCGACTTTTAGTTTCATGTCGTCAAGCGAAAGAGTATGAGAATTTTCGATTGCTTCAGCAATGTGCATAGCGTATGACGGTGTACAACAAAGTGCCGTTGTACCGAAATCTTTCATCAACATGATTTGTTTTTTGGTGTTGCCCGAAGAAGTAGGAAGTTGGGTTGCACCTATTTTTAATGCGCCGTCATGCGCACCGAGTCCGCCGGTAAAAAGTCCGTAACCATAAGATACCTGAACGATGTCGTCTTTTGTAACACCGCCAGCCGACATAACTCTCGCGACACCTTCCGACCAAACCTCAAGATCGTTTTTGGTGTAAGTCGCAACAACGGGTTTGCCCGTTGTACCGCTTGAAGCATGAATTCTTACAATCTCTGATTGAGGAACTACCTGAAGTCCAAAAGGATATTCGTCTCTTAAATCAATTTTAGTGGTAAAAGGTAGCTTGGAAATATCGTCAATAGATTTGATGTCCTCGGGTTTAACTCCGACTTCGTCCATTTTTTTGCGATAAAACGGAGATTTCTCGTAACAAGTTTTTACTGTTTTAATAAGTCTTTCGCTTTGTAAGGCACGCAATTCTTCGCGTTCCATACATTCATATTTGGGATTGAATATCATTTTATTGATTTAAATTAGTGTGTCAAATTTCATTTCAGCGTTTTTTCTGTAGCCTTGACCTGTTAAAACGGCAATGAGTTCACCGTTTTGATTTTCGATTTTAACGTTCACGTATGGAATTTTCGGGTGATTGAAAATTTCTTCGGCAGTGGCTTTCAGACGGTCGCCTTTTTGTGCCGAATGTAAAAACGAAATACTGTTTTGAATTCCGAAAGTAAGCAGACGATGACTATTAACGGCTGCTGCAACAGCTAAATCGGCAAGCGTAAACAACGCTCCGCCTTGACAAACGCCTCCGCCGTTAAGATGACGCTCTTCAACTGTCATTTCTGCAACGGCATAACCTTCTTTTATATCGGTCAGACTAATACCGCACGATGCGGCAAAACGGTCTGATTGGTTTAAATTGTCTTTAAGTGTCATTTCCTAAAAAAATTACGGGGCAAAAATAACATTTTTTTTCAAATAAATAAAAAAAGTGCAAGACATTTATGCCTTGCACTAATTTTTTTCGTATTATTTTTCTCTGTCTTAATTCAATTCCTTTACGATATTATTGTTTTCGTCATAAATGGCTTTGGAATCATAATAATAAGTTTTGATAGGCGGAAAACCGTTGAAACCCACACTCGCATAACTTGAAGTGTATGCTCCGGTAGAAAGCCAATAAATTTTATCACCGCTTTTCAAATCCAAAGGCAGTTTGTATTTTGCGTCCTCGTACATAATGTCAGCACTATCGCAAGTAGGACCAGCTAAAATAACTTCACCGTCTTTGCCGCCGTCTTTGTCGGTTACAACGGGATATTTTATTGCCTCGCCCATTGTTTCAATCAAACCGTTAAACAATCCGCAATCAAGATAAACCCAACGTGAAAGCGAAGTATTATTTTTTCTTGAAACCAAAACGGTTTCCGATGTTAAAATACCAGAATCACCGACAAGCGAACGTCCGGGCTCAAAAATTATTCTCGGAACATTCTCAAAATCATCTTCCAAATATCTTGTAATCTCCGATGCGTATTCGCTCAAATCGTTTGTGGGCTGAAGATAATGTGCCGGAAAACCGCCACCCATATTTATCATTTCGAGTTTTATATCTTCCTCTTCTTCAAGCGATTGAAAAAGATATTTAGTCTTTGCAATAGCATCATTCCACTGACCGATGTCCCTTTGCTGACTCCCCACATGAAAACTTATTCCGTATGGGACAAGGCCTTTTTCTTTCGCCAAAACCAAAAGATTGTATGCCATATCAGGATGACAACCAAATTTTCTCGAAAGAGGCCAATCTGCCGTAGAGGAATTTTCGATTAAGATTCTGACATAAACTTTTGAACCCGGTGCGTTTATAGCAATGTTTTTAAGATCTTCTTTTGAATCAGTAGCATACATTCTGACACCTTTTTCATAAAAATAAGCGATGTCAGCCACCTTCTTAATAGTATTACCGTAAGAAATTCTCTCGGGCGAAATTCCCTGTGCCAAAACTTTGTCAAGTTCGTAACGTGAGGCAATATCAAAATTAGAACCCAACTTATCAAGAAGTCTGATAACGGGAACACCCGGATTAGCTTTAACGGCATAATAAACGTTGCCGTAAGGAAACGTTTCAATTAATTGATTATACGCCCGCCCGATTATATCGAGGTTTACAAAGATGTTCGGGGTCGGAAAGTCCTTTGAAATCTCCCTGAATCTATTCCACACACCGTCGGGAACAAAATCATCTCGCTTTATCATTTTGATTTTTAAACAGTTATGTATTAAAAAAATAAACAAAAAATTTTGTGCGAATATATACAATTATCCGATTAGAAAATCATTTTTTTTTATTTTTTAATGTTTTTTTTCAATTCACATAAGTATCCAAAATTTTGGAAAGCTCCGTTACCTTAAAACTCTTTGCAACAAGCTTTCCTTCACCGTCAATCAGAAAGGCTGCCGGAATGGCACTGACATTATAACGTTTTGCAATATCGGAATTAACTCCCTCTGGATCAATAACATTGACAAATTCATAAACGTTGTTTTCATGGACAGCTTTTTTCCAACTTTCCAAATCGTCGTCCAACGAAACACTCAAGACCAAAAACTCACTTCCGTTATTAAACGTTTTGTTTTTATAACGATTGTAAATATCTTTTATCACCGGAAATTCCTGACGGCACGGACGACACCACGAAGCCCAAAAATGTATCAAAACATATCTGCCTTTCAGATACGACAATGAGGCTTCGTTAGAATTAATATCCTTCAAAATTATATTCGGCGTTACAGAGCCGATTGTAATTTTCTGAGTATGATGTTTATAGGCATCATCTAAGGCAAGGCTCCTATCTTGAGCGCAAACTATATACGGAAACAATGCCGCTACCCAAAGCAACAAAAAAAACTTATAATATTTTTCCATAATACCCGAGCGATAAGGATTAACTATTAATTTATTTAACGTATTTTATGAAAAAATATTGTCAAAAAAGTTAATCCTTTTCTTCCATTTCGGACATTTGTCTTAAATAATCGGTGAGTTTTCCCATCGGTCTTGTTACCACTACCCTACCCGACTGAATAAACTCTCTGACATCAAAACCGGATAAACTATCAAGAAAATTTTTAATATCGTCTTGTGTACCCGTTTTTTCAACGACTATAAATTCGGGTTCAACGGCAATTATCCGCGCCGAAGACGAGCGTATCAACTGCTCCAAAATATTGTTAGCACATATACTCGAAGTCGAAATCTTAAAAAGCGCAACTCCCATTGCAATCACTTGATTTTCCTCATAAATGAAAGCTTTCAAAACTTCAACCTGTTTTTCTATAAGTTTTCTTAAATGCTCCGCCTTGTCCCTTGATGTTATAATCGTAATTACAAACGAGTGAATATTTTCGCCCATCGAAGGCGAAGTGTTTAAGGACTCGATATTAACCTTATGACGGGTAAAAATTATCGAAATCCTATTCAAAAGTCCGATATGATTTTCGGTATATATTAATAAAGTGTATTTATGTTTCATTTTTTTTCTAATTTTCAGGACTCAACAACAATTCATCAACGCCTGCTCCGGCAGGAATAACGGGGTAAATATTTTCGCTTTTTTCGACCTGAACCTCAAGGAAATAAGGACCGGGAGTTTCAAACATCTCCTTAACAGCGGGTTCCAAATCCTCTTGAGAAGTGATTTTTTTAGCATTAATACCATAAGCCTCAACAATTTTCACGAAATCGGGATTTGCCATTTCACCGAAATAATAACGCGAAGAATAATACAATTCCTGAAGTTGCCGTATCATTCCCAAAAAATTATTGTTGAGCAAAACCATCTTAACGGGAAGTTTGTATTGCATTACTGCGCCTAACTCTTCCATTGTCATCTGAAAACCACCGTCCCCCATAACACAAACCACGGCTCCGTCTTTTTTGATGCTTGAAGCACCGATAGAGGCAGGAAGTGCGAAACCCATAGTTCCGAGTCCGCCAGAGGTTACAAGAAAATCATTTTTCTTATAATCGAAATACCTTGCCGATGCCATCTGATTTTGACCAACATCCGTTACGATAACCGTACCCTCAGGCATCATGTCGCTGACAGCTTTTACGACTCTGCCCATTCTCAAGATTTTGGATTTTTTGTCCAAATCCCTTGAAAAAACAGTTTCGCTTTCCTGTTTTTTGTAAGCGTTCATTTTCTCAATCCATGAAGCATGAGAGGAAGAACGAGTTAAAGGCAAAATTTTTTTCAAAGCGGATTTAGCGTCAGAAACAATCGGAACGGCAGCCGCAATAACTTTATTGATTTCTGAAGGATCAATTTCAATATGGATAACTTTTGCCTGCGGAGCATATTTTTGAACATTGCCCGTTACCCTGTCGGCAAATCTCATTCCTACCGCTAACAAAACATCACATTCGTTTGTCATTTTGTTAGCAGCCAAATTTCCGTGAAGGCCCACCATTCCGGCAAAAAGCGGATGCGAACTTTCGATTGAAGAAAGTCCCAACAAAGTACAAGCAGCAGGCATATTAAGTTTTTCGGCTAATGTTTTCACCTCGGACTTACAACCCGAAAGCAAAACTCCGTGTCCTAAAACCATAAACGGTCGTTTGGCATTATTCAAAAGCATAACAGCCTCATTCAAAGCCTCTTCCTGAGGTTTTAACTTCGGGTGATAACTGCGTATGCCGGTACATTTACGGTATTCAAAATTTTCTATAATCTCGTTTTGAGCATTTTTAGTAATGTCGATTAAGACAGGACCGGGACGACCGCTGCGTGCAATAAAAAACGCTTTAGCAATCGTTTCGGCAATTTCAGAAGCCCTTGTAATCTGATAATTCCATTTCGTAACAGGCATCGAAAAACCTACAACGTCAGTTTCCTGAAAAGCATCATAACCGAGTTGCGAAACATTTACCTGCCCCGTAATACAAACCACAGGAACGCTGTCTAATTGAGCATCAGCAATTCCGGTAAGCAAATTTGTTGCACCCGGACCAGAGGTTACCATACAAACACCCGGTTTTTTAGCCGCAGCGGCATAACCTTCAGCAGCATGGACTGCGCCTTGTTCGTGTCTGACAAGAATGTGGTTAATTTTGTCTTTGTGAGTAAAAAAAGAATCGTAAATCGGCAAATTACTGCCCCCGGGATAACCGAAAACAGTATCAACACCTTCTTCAATAAGTGCCAAAGTAACAGCCTCAGCACCGGAAATTCCGCTTTTAATAGTTTCCATATTTTTATCAGATTAAACAGACTCCTAAAAAAAAGTAGATGATAATCTTTGTAAAAAAGGACTACCATCTACTACAACAACTTTAAATTTTAAGAATTTGAGAAAGTGGGAGTAACAGGATTCGAACCTATGACCCTCTGCTTGTAAGGCAGATGCTCTGAACCAACTGAGCTATACTCCCGAAAGAGACAATAAATATTAAATCTAAAAAAACTAACAAAAAGTGGGAGTAACAGGATTCGAACCTATGACCCTCTGCTTGTAAGGCAGATGCTCTGAACCAACTGAGCTATACTCCCAATGAGCGTTTGTCATTTAAGACGGTGCAAAGGTAGACATATTTTTAATATCTGCAAACTTTTTTTGAAACTTTTTTCAAAAAAAATATTTTTATTTTTCCAAACACCTGATTAACAAAATGTTACAGTCATAAGAAAAATGATTATTTTTCAACTTTATTTTTCGCATTACAGATATAAACACCTAAAATCGTTAAAATGCAACCCGAAATAGCAAAAACCGTAATTTTTTCGTTCAACAAGAAATAAGCCGTTATTAATGCCACTATCGGATTGAAATACAAATAATTAGATGCTAAAACAATGCCGATACGTTTTAGAACGATATTCCAAACCAAATAACAGCCGAGCGATGCTACTAACGCTAAAAACAACAAAGAAAAAAGGTTCTTCGGCTCTGTAACAACATGAAAATCAGCCGTTACAGGAGAAATAAAAAAGTAAAGCGACATCGTAATTATTCCCCAGAAAAATATTTTTCTTGTAATGACATCTGAGCCGTATTTACCTTCTAAATCTCTGACAATCAAAGAATAAATCACCCAGCATATTGAAGCCAAAATACTCAAAACGATAACAATAGGATTGTCGTCCAAAACAAAAACACCGTTGAAAACCACCAAAGCTGTTCCGCCTAAAGCCAAAAACGTCCCAAACAAAAACAACGAAGATAATTTTTCGTCTTTGCGCACCAATCTGTTGGCAAGAGCGGTAAAAAACGGCGTTAAACACACCAAAAGTGCAACGGTAGAAGATGTTGAAGAAATTTCGACAGCAGTATTCTCCGCAAAAAAATAAAGCGAACCCGCCGTCAAACCGCACAAAACAAACATTAATTCATCTTTAACTGATAACGAAATTATGTATTTATGCGAAAAAGGCAGCATTACAAGATATGCAATCAAAAATCTAAGAATCATAATTTCAGCGGGAGAAAGTCCCGCATTTAATAAAACTTTGCTCACAGCAAAGGTCGAACCCCAAACAAAAGAGGTAAATAAAGCCAAGAAATGAAATATAATTTTATTCATCCGATTATCTTTTTTTAAATGCGCAAAACTACAAACTACACCCCAAAAAATATTTGCAAAATCTTTATTTTTTCTCTAAAAAAAATTTGTTTTATTCCTTTTTTATTTAACTTTGGCTTAACTTTATTTTAATTTAACTAAAATCTATAAGTATTATGCAGGACATCTCAAGTTTAATATGGATTGTGCCAGTTGCCTCAATAACGGCATTGTTGTTTGCATTTCTTTTTTATAAGAAGATGATGGCAAGCGACGAAGGCAATCCAAAAATGAAACAAATCGCGGGTTACGTCCGCGAAGGTGCTATGGCGTATCTAAGCCGTCAGTACAAAATCGTTATCAAAGTTTTTATAATTCTTGCTGTTTTATTGCTTGTTTTAGCGTATATGGGCGTTCAAAACCCGTTTGTACCAATTGCATTTTTGACGGGCGGATTTTTTAGCGGTCTATGCGGCTATCTCGGTATGAAAACCGCCACTAATGCCTCTGCTCGTACGGCTCAGGGCGCAAGCGTTTCACTCAACAAGGGGCTTCAAGTGGCTTTCAGAAGCGGTGCAGTCATGGGTCTGATTGTTGTCGGATTCGGACTTTTGGACATCGCTTTGTGGTTCTTTTTGTTAAGAGACATTATTTTCACGCCCGAAAATATGCAAAACGGTCTTGAAATTCTCGGTTTGACATTTGTTCACCCCGGAACGACTGAACATCAGAAACTTATCGAAATCACGGCTACAATGTTGACATTCGGAATGGGAGCTTCAACACAGGCTTTGTTTGCGAGAGTCGGCGGTGGAATTTACACTAAGGCGGCTGACGTCGGAGCAGACCTTGTCGGCAAAACAGAAGCCGGAATCCCCGAAGACGATCCGAGAAATCCCGCTACGATTGCCGATAATGTCGGTGATAATGTCGGCGATGTTGCCGGAATGGGTGCAGATCTTTACGAATCGTATTGCGGAAGTATTTTGGCAACAGCGGCACTCGGTGCGGCTCTACCCGGAATCACCGTTGAAACACAAAACACTTACGTTGTTGCACCGATGATTGTAGCAGCTGTTGGCATTTTTCTCTCCATTGCGGGAATCTATTTGGTCAGAACAAAAGAGTCGGCAACTCAGAAAAATCTTCTTCACGCTCTTCTTCTCGGAACGGGCGGAAGTTCGGCTATGATATTGGCTGTCATTGCATTGATGGCAGCTTTGGGTTGGATAACATGGGGAATTTTCGGCTCGGCTGTTGCCGGTCTTGTTGCCGGTGTTATCATCGGTCAAGGAACTGAATATTTCACCTCTGACGAATACAAACCCACAAGAGGCATCGCCGAACAAGCAAAACAAGGACCTGCAACTACAATTATTGACGGTATTGCAGTCGGAATGTTTTCAACATGGTTGCCGGTCGTAACGATTGTGGCAGGTATTGTGATTGCGTTTGCTTCGGCCGGCGGTTTTCAAAATTTTGCAACGGGCGTTTACGGAATCGGATTCGCGGCAGTCGGAATGCTTTCTACTTTGGGCATAACATTAGCTACTGACGCTTTCGGACCTATCGCCGATAATGCGGGCGGAAACGCTGAAATGTCAGGACTTGCGCCTGAGGTCAGAAAACGTACTGACGCTCTCGACGGTCTTGGCAACACTACTGCAGCCACGGGAAAAGGTTTTGCAATCGGTTCAGCGGCTTTAACAGCAATGGCGTTGCTTGCGGCATATTTGGAAGAAATCCGCCTTTGGATTGCCAAAACGCCTGACAAACTTGCCGACTTTTTAAAACAAACCGGTGCGGCTGACATTGCAAGTGCAAAAATGAGTGATTTCGTAAATTATTTCAGTCTTGACATTTTCAATCCTTTGCTTTTGGGCGGATTGTTTATAGGTGCAATGATGGCTTTTGTTTTCTGCGCATTAACGATGAAAGCAGTAGGACGTGCAGCCGGAAAAATGGTTGAAGAGGTTCGCCGTCAGTTTCGTGAAATTGCGGGTATTTTGGATGGAAAAGCGGAACCTGAATATGCTAAATGCGTAGAAATCAGTACAGCAGGCGCGCAAAAAGAAATGGTTTTACCGGCATTGTTAGCGATAATAGTTCCTATTGCAGTTGGAGTTGTTTTGGGCGTTGCGGGCGTTGTCGGATTGTTGGTAGGCGGACTTTCAGCCGGTTTTACGTTAGCGGTAATGCTAAACAATGCAGGCGGTGCATGGGACAACGCCAAAAAATTCGTTGAAAAAGGCAATTACGGCGGCAAAGGCTCTGACACTCACAAAGCGGCTGTTATCGGTGATACTGTCGGCGATCCGTTCAAGGACACATCAGGACCCTCACTCAACATCTTGATAAAATTGATGTCAATGGTCTCGGTAGTTGTAGCAGGCGTAACATTGGCATGGTCGCTGTTATAAAAGAAATGAAAACATATTAACAAAAAAATCCCTTGCAACATCCAAAAAAATGTTCCGCAAGGGATTTTTCACTTAGTAATTAAGAGAGACAACATAAAATATTTCACCTATCCCCTATACTAACAAAATTTAAAGTTTGATTATGATTGATATTTTCGTATAATTTTTTTCACGTTTCGTATTCATTTTCTATTTATTTGTACGAAAAAAAAAGAAAAAGGTTTCAAGGAAAAAGTTTTTTTTGGAAAAAAATTAATAATAAATCGTTTTTTTTCTAATTTTGAGGTATAATTACTTAAATATGTCACAAAATATTAAAGCCATAACTCAAAATTTAGAAAACACTTACGCCAGATTCAAAAACGATCCGTCAGAAGAAAACAAAATTAAATTGCTGGATTCGATGACGGAAATATGCAGTTTGTATGCCCTGGAAGGTGATTATGAAAATTTTGAAACCGTATTTATCAACATCAGAAATTTAAATGGGCTGACATTAAACGAAACAAACGAAAAACTTGCGAAATGTTTTATGGTTTTAACGCAGAAATCCAAAGACAAAATTTATCAAAAACCTGAAATTTTAGACGGATTATTTACGTTGATGATGGATTTGAAAATTTCAAAACCCTCCAAAGAATACGGTTATCTTTATAAGAGCATTCATAAATTCAGAAAGTTTTGGAAAGGGTACATTGATTTTTGCAGATGGTGGAATTTAGAAAATTTTACAGACGAAGATTATATCATTGAAGAAATTTCTAAAATGTCAATTGCGGAATCGGCTTTAATTTTTTACACGAAACGTTTGATTAACACCAATTTTGACGAAGATATTGCAGAATTAGCATTAACTTTTATAAACTTTTCGCAAAAATATGATTTAACGATTTATTCTAATTATTATATCGGGAAATTGTTGTTAAGATTGAAATTCAATAATTTAGAAATACGCAGTATATTGCGTGAGTTTCTTATGAAAAAATCTCATAAACCGTGGGGTTGGCATTTAATGAGTAAAACTTTCAAGACGGAAGAGAATTTCATAGAAAAATATTCATGTCTTTTGATTGCGCTGAATTTTGGCAAGGATTTTCCACAAGAGATTTTAAGTAATATTTATTTGGATTTAGGATTGCTTTTCAAGGACTTGAACAAACTTTCAAATGCAAAATTCTTTTTTGAAATATATGTGTCAATAAAAACCGAATTCAAACATAGAATTCCTGAATTTGTTCAAAAAATTACAAAAGAGCGTTGGTATAAAATTATAGAGCAAGAGCGTCCGAATACGAGTTTTGATTATAAGGAGGTTTGCAGAAACATTTTGAGACAAACGAAAAACGCTGATTTAGAATTATTTTCAAAAATTTCATACGAGTTAAAAAACAATTATCACGAAACATTACAATGGAGTAAAGATTGGTACGAAACAATGGAAGACTAAAAACGTCTTTTTGTTTTTAGTCTTCTATTGTTTCCCTTTCAAGTATAACATTATCGTACAGTAACAAAACAAAAAAGAAAAAGCGAAACCGTTATTTCTAACGATTTCGCTTTATTTGAAAAAATCAGGCAGTTACCTACTCTCCCGGTTCGTATCTCAGTACCATCGGCGCAAACGGGCTTAACTTCTCTGTTCGGTATGGGAAGAGGTGAATCCCC
>JAFYDK010000022.1 GCA_017544805.1 Bacteroidales bacterium
AAGCGGAAAAACTGCCAAGAAAAACATAATTATAATTTGCATCAGAGGAATTTCCATCGGAAATCTGAAATAATTAATGCCTACAAAAAATCTAAAAAGCGGATAACTCATTAAATTATAACAAATTAACGCAAAGAAAACAGAACACAAAACCGCTAAAACAGAAGTTATTATATTGTTTTTTTCTTTTATGTCATAAACGATAAAAAATAAACAAGAAGAAAAGGCTATTGCCCCAAAAAAGTAATAAAACAATACAACGCCCAAACTTGCGTAAAGGATTTTAAAAATATTTTTCTTTGTACTGACATATCCCAAATTAAAAATAAGAGCCGCAATGCAAGAAACGACAAACGATAACAAAACGCTTTCGTTTCCCAAATACCGCCAAAGCAGTATTGAAGGCAAAAAACTCAAAATGTATGAAAAATCTTTTGCCGAAAAACTTTTCATCAATTGATATGACAATATTTGAACAACGAGCAATAGCCCTGAAATTATAAGCGAGCCGAACAACGGAAAATAATAAAACTGAACCAAAAATTCGCTTATATAATCAGACAATCCGCCGGGCAGCGACATTCTTTCCAAAAAATAACTTTTCGTAAACAAAAACATTTGGAATTGCTCATGATACGAAAAAGCACAAGCATAACCCAACCGCCAAAAAAGAAATACGGTTATAAAAAATATTACAGAAAAAATATGTTTAAAATATTTGCTGAACATCGTTTTTTTTAAAGAAAAACTAATCTTTAGGTATCCGTTGAATCAAAAAATCATAAAGAGTTCCCGATTTCATATTTTCGGCCAACGCTTTTGTACGTTTATAAAACTGCGCATTTATAATTTCCATATTTCTTCTTGAAATTTCCGCCATCAACGTATCACCTCTGTCTTTATAAAACAAAAAATCTCTTTGATAATTTTCTAAATCAATGTTTTTTTTCATTATTAACTCTTTCCAAAATTGCAAAGAATCGTTTTGCGGTGTTCCGTTGCCGCAACTTACGGAATCTATCACGACTTTTACCTCGCCCGGCTCTGTTATTACCAACAAATTTTCTTTATTGAAACGGTAATGATAATCAATTCTAATATCGGCAAGGTACTCTTTGTTACATTCAAACTGAAATTTATTGTTTTTTATAACAACAGAATCCACGCCAAGACTATCAGAATTGAAAACAGGCACAAGAAAAATCAATTTTCCGTTAAGATTTTCATCGTTTACTTTGCCCGAAATCAAACATTGATTTTTGTTACAACCCACAAATGTAACTAAACTAAACAAAATTACCAATAACTTTTTCATTTTTTTAGTTTTAAAAAAAAACACGTTGATCATCTAAAAAAATTTTCAACGTGTTTTTTTATTTGAGAAAAATTAACTCCCTTTTAGAAAATTAATCCTACAAAGAGAGTTAATGAAAATATACATAATTAATCCTTATGAGAAGACCTTTCTTTATTCTTTGTTATCCTCAGGAGCACCTTGAGCTGACAAATAAACGTCACTACTACCGCTTATTTTTTCGTAGATTGACAAAATAATTGTAACAGGTTCTTTGATAGAAGAAGCAAGTTTTATCAAGTTTATGCCGTCATATTCACCTGCTTCAACAAATATTTTATCATCACCTTTCAAGATAGTAATATTTGTGTAACCAATTTTTTCACTATATAGTGCTTCTGTCTTATTGTTGTAAAAGTAGAATCCGCTTTCTTTTAACTTAACATCTTTGAAAGTATAAGTCGTAATACTACCTGAAACAACCTTTTCGCCTGTATATGAAGTATCTGATACGGGTTTCTTGTCTTTATCAAAGAATATTTCCTTATCAGCATGAGCAATCAAAGACAATGACGTTGAAGATTTATCGAGGGCATTATAATAAACCGAATATACTTTTTTCTCAACATCATAAGTAACAGTAACATCGTATCTAACACCCGGATCTAATGAGCTAAAATAATCACCACCCGTCTGAGCAACTTTAGTCGTATCTTTACCTTCAACTTTATAAAGAGTTGCATTTTCAGGAGTAATATCAACGAACTTAGTACCCTCAGGAACAATTACTTTATTATCCGATTCAATAATCTCTGCTTTAAGAATAAACGGTTTATCCAAAGGCACATAAGAGAAAATTAATTTTCCGTCAGAAACTTTTGATACTTCAGTTTTGTTATTTTCAAAATCAACAATTGAATAAGCATCATGAGTCCATTTTTCGTAAGCAACGGGGTTAACGTATACACCGACACCTTTCTTCTTAAACTCCCACCAAGTTGCCTCAGACCAAGAAGCTGTTCCGGCCGGAGCGTATAACAATTGCATATAGTCTTCGTTCAAGAAGGTAACTTCAAAGTTATTAACATACGTTCCTCCTCCATTAATTTGATAAGGCCAAAGAACGGTATTGTTTGTAGTTACTAATTCAGCGATTTTATATTCACTGTCCTCAACATCCTTAATAGAGAAAGAACCTGTGGCGAGCAGACTACCGTCAGCAGCATATTTTTTAATGGAAGCTCCTGAAATTACCATTTTAGCATCGGCTGATTCCTCACCGGTAAGAGCTCCGCCCACAGCGTGTTGAAGTTGACCAGAAAATTCGCTGATTTTTGCGCCCCACCATTTGCCGGGGACATTTACCGGATCACCATGACCTGCTTGATAACCACAGTTACCCCAACAAGCGCCGTTACTTTCTTCGTCCCAAACCCATTCTGTTGAGCCGGAAAATTCACCTTCCTTGTTACCGGTTATGTTATACCAACTTTTGGGCACATTAGTATATTTGCTGATTGTAACCGTTTTTGTAGTGGTGATAATATCTCCCGTTTGAGACATACCTCTGATAATAAAGTTGCCGGGAATACCCGGGGCAACTTTAAAAGAATCACAAGCTGTTCCTGAGGCAATGACTGCTCCTGTTTCGTCCAAAATTTGAATGGATTTTGCGGGATTTGTCGTGAATTTCAAGACATCAGGATAATCGGCAAAAGGTTGAGTAATCTCTACACTATTTGCCAAATCGCTCTCGTTATAAAAGGCCTGCGCATCATATTCCTCAACAGCAGGATCGCAAGAGGCCAACAAACCGAGAATCGCAAAAGCTGAAAAATATCTTATTTTCATTTTGTTTCAAAAAATTAAAGTTTAATTAAAAGCACTATACTGAGCATCTGAACCCCAACCTTCGTTTTGTTTTAACGCTCCGTTATTAAGGTTGATTTCGGTTTCAGGAATTTTGAAGAAACCCGCAGTTGCATTGTAACGGGCTTTATAACCGCCTAACTGAGGTGAATTTTCACGTTCTTTTTGTGAGACATAAATTTTTACGTTTTGCTGCTTGTCCAAAGCATCAGCGGCAATATGCCAACGGCGAATGTCGTTCCAACGAATACCTTCAAATGCAAACTCCCAACGGCGTTCGTTTTGAAGAGCCTCAAGAGAATAAGCAACTTCAGGCAAACCGGCACGTTTACGAATCTGATTGATACCAGAAGCATCTTCTTTCAATTCAGACTGCATAAGAAGAACATCAGCAAAACGGATAAGAATTAAATCGTGCATTGCACCCGTTTGCATAAGATTGTCATTTAGATAACCATCTGTGCCGTACATAAGAGCCTCAAACTGATCCGCATACGTTCCGTCCTCTTTTTTAGCAATTACGGAAGATATTTTCGTTGCAAAATAGTCTGTTTCTTGAGTGAAATCGGCAGAACGTTTGGTGAATTTTGCCGTAGGGAAAACACTGTAAGTAAAACGGTTGTCTTTTGGTTCGATTTTCTGCCAATCTTCTACTAAGTTGGTTGCAACAGGACCTGCGCCCCAACCCTGACCAAAAGGAAATCCCGTTCCGTTTGAATTGTCAGCATCTCTTACGCCAAAATGAAGTGCAAAACCGTTGGCGTAGCCAATTATTGTATTCCAAGAAGCGAGTTTGTTGAATTTGATTGCAAACATCGACTCTTTGCCGACATTGTTATCGTTTTCAGCCCAAACAAGGTTCTTTTTGTCATCGGCAGTAATTCCGAGATTTCCTTCCTTGATATCAGGCAACGTATACTTGTTGGTGTATGCCCAAAGTTCACGGAAATCATCTTCCAAAGCATAACCCGAATTGTTAACACAATCGTCAATAGCTGCAACAACCTGTTCTTTTTTAAGTGTTGTTCCGTCAGCAAGAGTAACGGAGGTAAGAGGATTATAATTTGTTGAAGTTAAATCTGCAATAGTTTCACCGTTGCAGAAGAAACCTGTATAAAACAACCAAGCACGTCCGAGCATTGCTTCAGCGCAATATTTATCAACATGACCGTCAGTTTTACGAACATCTGGCATGATTTGAGTTGCCGTGTACAAATCCAAAAGAATCTGTCCCCAAAGTTCTGCGTGGGTTTCAGGAATTTTGTACTCCGGAGGATTAGTTACAAGAGGAATTTTACCGTACATCGAAGCCAATTCGTAGTAGTAAAAAGCTCTCAAAAACAACGCCTCGCCTTTTGCCTGCTTTTTAGCATCCTCATCCATAGTTAAATTATCAACCATGTTGATAAAAGAATTAGCACGACTGATACCCTCAAATCTTGCAGAGTAAAAATCACGGGTTTTGTCAGAACCGCTATTTCCGATAAGGTCAAAGGCTTGCATATCATAGTCATTGTTACCACCACCGCCGAACTGATCGTCGCTGGCCAACATCGAAAGATATAAAAATGTCTTTTGCGGAAAATCATTAATTTTATTATTGTTTTGATAAATAGCTGCCAATACCGAAGCGGCATCGTCGGCATCGAGCGGAAAGTTTGAATCGTTTTGTTCCGTCATACTAACAGAATCAAGATCGCATGATGTCAAACTTCCGGCAATAGCCAATGTTGATAAAAATATATTAAACTTCTTCATTTTCAGTTAATTTTTAGAATTTAATGTTAACACCGAATAAGAATGTACGAGGATTAGGATAATTTCCTACATCAACGCCTGTTACCCAAGGTTCGTCACTATTGAGAGCTATACCGTTTTCAGGATCCATACCTTTGTAACCTGTAATGGTGAACAAATTAAGTGCTGAAAAATAGAAGCGAATTTGTTGAAGATTACAAGATTTCCAAAGATGTTTGAAATCATAACCCAAAGTTAAGTTCTGCATACGAACATAATCAGCATTCTCAATATAAATATCTGAAATATTCATAGTATTTGGATGGCTGCCTATTGTCAAAATAGGATGAACATTAGAAGTATTCTCGCCAAACCAATAATCATAAACCTCAGAAGTGTAGTTTTCTTTTTCACCGTCAGAATATTTTCTGTAAGAGCGGGCAATCTGATGACCGAATGCACCATACAATACGCATGACAAATCAAATCCTTTGTAACCGAAATTCAAAGAAAGACCGGTCGTAAAATCAGGTGTAGGATGACCGATGTCGGTTTTATCATCACTTGTTATAACACCGTCGCCGTTAGTATCAACGAATTTCAAATCACCGGGAGCGATAGATTTACCTTGAAGAGAATTAGAAACATCACCACCGCAGTTATCGTCTAAGTATTTCTGAAGGTCGGCTTCGTTTTGAATAACACCGTCGGTCTTGTATCCGTAGAAATAACCGATTGAATAACCCTCTTCCATACGTGCGATATAACCCGTAGATTGAGCTAACAAATCTTTACCACCTTCGATATATTTGTTAGAGTTTTTAACCTCAGTAACTTCGTTTTTGTTGAAAGCCATATTCCAATTAACAGAATAAGTGAAATCTTTACCTATTTTGTCTTGATAACCTAAAGAAAGTTCTATACCGGTATTTTTAACAGTACCTGCGTTTTGAATTTGAGAAGTAAAACCTGTCAAAGCATTTACATCAACTGCAACCAAAAGGTCTTTTGTGGTTTTGTTGTACCAATCAGCAGTCAATGACAATTTAGAATTCAAGAAACGTGCGTCAATACCGATATTGGTTTGCTCTGAAGTCTCCCATGTAAGCCCGGGATTAGCAAGACGGTCTTTGTAAGCACCTTTGGTTGCAGAATTTTTATTGTTACCAAAAGAATATGGACCAAAATCACCAAAAGTCCAACCGGAGGTAAATGCGTCGGTTGAAATATTATCGTTACCATTCTGACCCCAACTTGCTCTAAGTTTCAAGAAAGAAACCCAATTAACACTGCTCATAAAGTCCATGTTAGACATTACCCAACCTGCTGCAAATGACGGGAAATAACCCCATTGATTGTCTTTAGAGAATTTAGAAGAACCGTCAGCTCTGAAAACAGCACTAAACATCAAAAATTCGTTGAAGTCGTAGTTAATACGGCCGAAATATGAAACTTTAGAACCGTAAGAGGCAGGATAACCGTCTACAACTGCACTCTTGTTTGCTGAAGCGTTGTGAAGATAAGCATATTCAAAACTGTTGTCCATTTTTGAGAAAACGTTACCTTTTGCGGTCGCATCAACGTTTTCACCGTAACCGGGACGAGATTTTGAATATTCAGTACCAACCAAAACATCAAAATGATTATCAGAGGCTAAATCAAATTTATAATTGATTGTGTTCGTAGCAGACCAATTCCAACCCAAAGACAAATTATTAGAAATAGCATCGCTGCCTTCATCTACTTTTTCGCCTTGATCGTTGAGGTAATAAGCATGTGTGTATGCTCTCCATGAAGAAGAGTAGTTTTTGTAACTTACCAAACCTTTATAAGTCAAATTTTTAATAGGTTGAACATCAACATAGAAAGAAGAGTTCATGTTGAAATTCTTTGATTTATTGTTACCCGATTGAGTATTCAATGCGTATGCAATAGGGTTTGAAGAATATAGATTGTAATCGAATAATCCTAATTCAGCGATGTCGTCATGCATAAACAATTCGCCGTCTTTGTTGTAAACCGGAACAAGAGGATTTGCTCTCAAAGCGGTAGAAAGCAAGTTGGAATATTGATTACCGATTTGAATACCTTGATTTTGTTTGTGCTGGAAATAAAAGTTTTCACCGAATTTGATAATATCACGGTTAGAACCTTTCCAAAGAATATGTTCGGAATTCAAACGGAAAGTAAAACGTTTGTAATCTGATTTTACGGGACCGCCGAAAACACCGTCCTGATATTGATAACCTAAACCGGTAGAGAAATTGCTTACATCGTTACCACCG
The DNA here is from genome assembly GCA_017544805.1 of Bacteroidales bacterium. Lineage (GTDB taxonomy): Bacteria > Bacteroidota > Bacteroidia > Bacteroidales > UBA3824 > UBA3824. The sequence continues at coordinate 7,186 of JAFYDK010000022.1, forward strand.
GTAACATTAACGGCATGAGAGGTTGTAACGGCGTGTTCGTTTAATAATTCGCCAATCCAATCGGTACCTTTGTTTGAACCGTTTTGATAAGCAGCTAAAAGTTCTTCATCTTTAATGTATTTTGACCAATCGTATGCCTCTTTTCCTTGATTGAAAGCCGTTAAATCCATGATTTCCATGTATTCTTTAGCCGTGAGCATATCGGGCAATTTGTAAGGGTCAGACCAACCGATAGAACCGTCGTATGTTACTTGAACTTTTCCGGCTTTACCTTGTTTTGTGGTGATAAGGATAACGCCGTTAGCGGAACTTGAACCATAGATTGCGCAAGATGCAGCATCTTTCAAAACGTCGATTCTTTCAATATCGGCAGGGTTCAAAGAGTTGATGTCGCCGCCGGCTACACCGTCAATAACGTAAATAGGAGCAGTAGAACCGTTTGTACCAGCACCACGAATACTGATTTTGAAACCATCGCCGGGCTGTCCTGAATTAGATTGAATATTAACACCGGGAGATTGACTTTGCAAAGCTCCGAGAACTTGCGTTGTATTCATTTTTTGAATATCATCGCCTTTTACCTCTACGGTAGCACCAGTTACGAGTTTCTTTTTCTGAACGCCGTAACCGACAACAACTACCTCATCAAGTTGTTCGTTGTCTTCCACCAAGGGGAAGTCTTGAGTAATGGTAGAACCCGAAACGAAAACAAAATCGCTCTCAAAAGTTTGATAACCCATAAACGAAACAGAAATCGTTTGATTACCTTCTGGAACATTAGAGAGAACGAAGTTGCCGTCAAAATCCGAAATCGTACCAATAGTAGTACCTTTAACGACGACATTTGCACCGGGCAATGGTTCGCCGTTCTCATCCGATACCTTACCCTTGATTGTAGCCTGCGCCCAAGCATCAACGGTAAAGACCGATAACATTGCCATCAATAATAAGAGACTCTTAAAAAGCCTCCTACATGAAGCAAAGTTGCATTTCTGATTGTTTCTCATATTAATTACTAAATAAATTAAGATATTAAAATAATTGTTTATTTGTGTTAAAATTAATTCTAACAATCGCAAATTTTTAATGTTTTTTTAAGAACCGCAAATTTTTAGGATTTGAATTTGTGCCTTTTTAGAAAAAATATTTTTTTAAAAAACGCCCAAAGCTAACGATTTGATTATCAGAAAATAAACCTATATGTTTTAAATTTTGTAACATTTTTTCAACCCCTAAAAGTTACAAAAACAAACAAAATAAAAAATTATGTGTATTTAATATTAAATTAAATGGACGTAAAAAGAACTTTTTTTAACAATTAACAAACAAAAAATTAAAATGCAAAAAAAAGCAAAAAAAAAATAAGGCGTTTACAACGCCTTATTTACATTTTGTTGAATTCTCTGAGCCAAATCCTGCGAAAGGTCTGCTTTTTGGAACTTCTCACCAGTAATATTTTCATAAAGTTCGATATAACGCTCTGAAATGCCGTTTACGATTTCCTCCGTCATTTCAGGAACTTTTTGTCCCTCCTTGCCTTGAAAACCGTTTGACATAAGCCATTCACGAACGAACTCTTTTGAAAGTTGCTTTTGAGCCTCACCTTTTTGGAATCTTTCTTCGTAACCTTCTTTGTAGAAATAACGTGAAGAATCGGGCGTATGAATTTCGTCGATAAGAATAATTTTACCGTCTTTTTTGCCGAATTCGTATTTAGTATCAACAAGGATAAGACCGCGTTTAGCAGCGATTTCGGTACCGCGCTCAAAAAGTTTGTATGTTATTTCCTCAATTTGAGCATAATCCTCGGCAGAAATCAAACCGCGTTTTATGATTTCCTCTTTTGAAATATCCTCATCATGACCTTCAGCGGCTTTTGTAGTAGGAGTGATAATAGGTTTAGGAAATTTTTGATGCTCTTTCATTCCCTCAGGAATTTTAACACCGCAGATTTCTCTTGCTCCTGCTTTGTAAGTTCTCCAACTTGAACCCGTAAGATAACCTCTGATAATCATTTCAACGGGAAATGGTTCGCATTTAACGCCGATAGTTACCATAGGATCGGGCGTTGAAAGTTTCCAGTTAGGAACGATGTCTTTGGTTTCGTCCAAAAACTTAGCGGCTATTTGATTGAGAATCTGACCTTTGAACGGAATACCTTTAGGTAAAACGACGTCGAAGGCAGAAATTCTGTCGGTTGCCACCATTACCAATTTTTCATCATTGATGTTGTACACATCACGGACTTTACCGTGATATACGCTTTTCTGACCCTTGAAATTAAAGTCAGTTTTTACTAATGCTTTTGACATAATTTTTATTTGTTTTTTCTTTCGGCAAAATCCCTATCGTAAGCCTCAATAATTTGTTTCACAAGTCTGTGACGGACTACGTCGGAATTCTTAAACCGTATAAATGAAATATTTTCTAAATTTTTCAAAATTTTCAGAGCGTGAACAAGTCCCGAATCCCTTTTGTCGGCAATATCAATTTGAGTTTCATCGCCGGTGATAATGAATTTGGAATTTTCACCCATTCGGGTAAGGAACATTTTGAGCTGCGAAATCGTAGCGTTTTGAGCCTCGTCCAAAATTACGACAGCCTCACCCAAAGTTCTGCCCCTCATAAAAGCGAGCGGTGCTATCTGAACAATTCTTTCCTCAATCAACGCCTCAAGTCTTTTTTGAGGAATCATATCGTTCAACGCATCGTACAAAGCCTGCATATAAGGATCGAGTTTTTCTTTCATGTCGCCGGGCAAAAATCCGATTTTTTCTCCGGCCTCCACTGCGGGACGACAAAGGATTATGCGCTTTACAAGACCTGACTTCAATGCTTTAACAGCAAGAGCCACAGCCAAATAAGTTTTACCCGTTCCGGCAGGACCGGTTGCAAAAATCAAATCCTTTTTTTCAAACTCCTCAACCATTCTGACCTGATTTTCACTTCTTGGCTTAATAGCCTGCCCCTGAAGCGAAAACAAAATTGCACCGCCAGAGCCGGCCGACAACGAAGCTTTATGCTCATCGTTAAGCAAAAGACTTTCAAACTCGGTATCGGTCAAGGTATTAAAAGTAGAAACGTGTTTTTTGATTTTTTTCAGCAATAAGGAAAACTTGTCCACTTCGGCACTCTCGCCCAAAAGTTTCAAAGAGTTGCCCCTTGCAATAATTTTAATTTTGGGGAACAACTGACGGATTTTTTCCAAACGCTGTTCATTAACACCGTAAAAATCCACAGGATTAAGATTTTCTAATTCTATTTTAGTTTCCATATTTTTCTTTCATGTCATCAGCCGAAAAGTCCGACCTCACGTTTCTTCTTTTTCAGTTTAAACAAATACGCAACATCCAACATCGGCAAAACGGAAAATTTCATATCGGAATATACTGTTCCGCAAACAAGTTTTACTCCGGCAGTAAGCAATATGTTGTGATTCATTCCAAAATATCCGTAAACAGAAATTTTACTCTCAAAAGAATAATCCTTAACATTCCAATCTACGGAATAAAAATCCAAATCTGCCAACATATTAAGTCTTCCCGTTAAACTGAAATCCAAATCCGCACCAACAAACCAAACTATCGTATCAAGACAAACTACGGTTTCGCGATACCACAGCGGCGTTTTTTTGACGGGCGGCATATTGTAATCCTTTCTTAATTTAAAAGAATTTTTCACTCCAGCCCTCAATGTGAACAAAAAATTCGGTGCATCGCACGATGTTTTTTTCTTTAAGAAAAAAGTCATTCTTGCCTCATTTCTCATAGTAATAACGTTAGGCAAAACGCAAGTATCTGAAATATAATCTTTTTTATGATTTTGAACGCCTTTGAAAAACATATTCGGATAATCCAAATTATGAACAGTTCCGAAATAAATATCACGAGATTTAAAGAATCCTTGTTTAGATTTAGCCGGTTTTTTCCACCAAAGACGTTTAATACCGACATTAGGAAGTTTCCAATCGAGGAAAACGGTTGAAAAAACTTCAGTATTTTTGTAGAAACCGTATCTTGAAGGAGCAAAAAGTGAGATTTCAAATTCTTTGTGGCCAATCGTAAAAGCGGTCGGACGGCTTTGAAAAGGCACTTGAGCATTCATAAAGCTGCAAGTAAAAAGCGTTAATAATATGACCAAGAATTGTTTTTTCATGTCTACCACATTTTGTTTCGCGCTCTCGAAATCTGAACGCCGATAGTTGCGATAACGCCAGAATTAAAAGAAACCGGCGCAACATGTTCTTTGTAAACGTTAAAAGTGTTAATCATAGCGGAGACATCCAAAACGACGTGTTTGTAATAAACGCCGCCGCCGATTAAGACATACCCCTGAAGTTGTTTTGCGGTATAAGGAAAAAGCGTGTTTTTAATATCGTGAAGGCTTTCACGGTTTCTTTCAAGCTCCGGACTGAGCCAAGTGTATTTCAGCTCCCTGTCCTCGTCGAACATCCAAGCCGGCGCAAGACCCACAAAACCGTAATACCTCGGATGCGCACGGTGTTCTGTTGAAACTTTAAGCTTGACAGGAAAAATAAAATTGCTGAATCTTATGTCCACAGTGTAATCAACGTCAAGTCCCGCCCTGTAATCGTGCAGTGTTCCGCCCGAACCTAAATAACCGAAACCAACCGTCCAAAATTTTCCTCTACCAAAACGATAACAATAATTAGCCTCGTAATAATAATTCAAAAGCGGTTCTACCCAGCCTACGATTTCGCGGGTGTGCATTTTGGAGTATATAACACCACCTTTCATCGTAAACTGCTGAGCATTAGAGCCGTTCATAATGAAAAACAAGAAAGAAATTGCTATATAAAATTTCAGTTTCATAACGCAAAACCATTACCTGCGTCTGTGATGACCTCGATAAGTTCTTGAAGAACGACTTTTAACGAAATAAATACCTGCCGTAGCCGAAAAGACCTGATTACGAAGAATTTTGTTACGGCTTTCGTTTTTGCCTTTTGTTTCAACGGAGAAAAATCCGATTTTGTAACTTGCGCCGACAAACAAATCCATACCGCCCGTAATTGCCGTTTGAAGTCCTATTCCGAACATAGCACCGACATCGTATTGTCTGAGATTGTTTACAAAACTGCCTTTTTTACCCTCAAAACGGTATGATGACTGTTCGCCCTCTTTTACGGCACTTTGATTGAGAATCGAATCTTTTTTCCAAGTAAGTTCGGCATTAGTTGCAATACTTACGAAAGGTCCTGCCTGAGTAAAAAAATCACCGAATTTTTGTTTCCAAGTAATCGGAATTGTTAGATAATCAATCTTACGCAATTCGGTATATTTTACAACAATATTATTCGGTGCATCAGGTTCGGTCTTAACACAAACTCCTTGCGGTGAATAAATTGCACCAATTTCAAGAAAAGATTCATACACCAAAGGAATGTCTAAAAACACCCCTGGACAAAAACCGAGACGGTTTTTTGAACCTTCAATTTTGTCCTTACCGATAAGATAAGAGGAATTAACCCCCATTGTAATACCGAAACTAACGCCTTGCGCAAAAACGTCAATATTCAGTACTGCAAGCAAAAATAATATTGTAAATTTTACACGCATAAATTTCATTTTTTTAATTAACAGCTATCAATTAATTAACGTATTTTTTGAAATTAAATTGCAAAAACAATACCTTTTTTAATTTAAATTTTAATCATTTTCTTCCAACAATTTACCTGAAAGCGAATAAACTCTCCACTTGTCGATTACCTCCTGCATATCGGGGGGCAAAACAGAATCAAAACTCATAATCTCACCCGTTCTCGGATGCTTGAATTCCAAGGTTTTAGCGTGAAGTGCCTGTCTTGGCATAATTTCAAAACAATTATCCACGAAACGACGGTATTTTGCAAATGTCGTACCTCTTAAAAGCCTGTCGCCACCGTAAACATCATCATTAAAAAGCGGATGATTGATACTTTTTAAGTGTACGCGGATTTGATGCGTTCTACCCGTTTCGAGTTTACATTCCACGAGGCTGACATATCCGAACCTTTCCAAAACTCTGTAATGCGTAATTGCGGGTTTTCCGATTCCGCTTTCTTTTGGGAAAATGCACATACTTTTTCTGTCCCTCGGATTTCTGCCGATATTGCCCTCAACAGTACCCATCTGCTCTTTGAAATCGCCCCAAACCAACGCCTGATAACGTCTATTAACAGTATGATAAAAAAACTGCTTTGCCAAATTGACTTTTGCGGCTTCGTTTTTTGCGATAACCAAAAGTCCTGAAGTGTTTTTATCAATTCTGTGAACAAGTCCGGGACGGGTATCGGAACTGTCAAACTCGGAATTAGAACCGAGATGATACGCCAAAGCATTAACTAATGTACCCGTATAATTGCCATGAGCGGGATGAACCACCATTCCAGCTTTTTTGTTAACAACGATTAAATCCTCGTCTTCGTAAACGATGTCAAGCGGAATATTTTCGGGAATCAACTCAAAATCAGAATGTTCACCGGGAAGCATAACAGAAATTTCGTCGCCCGGATGAACTCTGTAATTACTTTTAACAGGTTTTCCGTTAACGATAATACACTCCGTTTTAGCGGCTTCCTGAATTTTGTTTCGGGAAACGCCCTGAATTCTGTTGTCAAGAAATTTGTCAATTCTCTCCAATTCCTGACCCTTGTCCACTATTATATGATAACGCTCGGTTTTTTGAGAGCTGTTTTCCGCCTCAGAAAAATCCGGTTCGTCGTTGAAATCTTCGTCAAATAACTCTTCTAACTCTGCCATCGCCTTTTATGGTTATTTAATAATTAAAACTTTTTGCCGTATTTTTAAGCCTTCCGAAACCACGACATAAACTCCGGAAGGTAAATCTCCAAGATAAATTTCCATGAAATTTCCCTCAAAGAAAAAATCTTTAACCCTCTTGCCTGAGAGAGAATAAACACTGAATTTTTGCTTGGAAACACTTTTTTTCAACTCAATATTAATATAATCGGTTGTCGGATTAGGATAAATTCTAACCAAAACATCTTGCGGCTTTTTTCCTTCCCGAATATTTTCCACTCCGGTCTTCAAATTTCCAAACGAGGGCCTCATCATAATCTGACCTTTCTCGCCAGAGAGCCGCCAAGTGCCGTTAAGATTAAAAAATTTATTGTTAGGCTCAACGGTATTTTTGTCGAAACCCACAGCCATAATCTTCGGAGAAAGTTTTTCCCAACCGATAAAAAAAGTATCGGTAACTTGTATTAACTCGTCAAAGGGGAAAAATACAAATTTTCCTGTTTCAGATTTAGGAACAGCCACATTGTCAAGCGAATAAATCTCCGCCGAGGGCAAACCTTTAATCGAATTAAACACCTTTAAATTGAAATACTCCGCCTGAGCATCCCTAAAAACAGGACAGAAATAAATATAAACACCGTTGAGTCTGTCGGGTATTAAAGTATGAAATTTTACGGCCGCAAGACCGCCCGTGCTACCTTCACCGTAAAGTCCGTATGCTACCTCCGCTGTCCCGTCATCATAGGCATAACAATCCGAAAACTTTTTTGAAAAAACAACACTATTATTAATAGGATAATCATTATAAATGACATCGCTGACAATTCTTACCTTCATCTGACAAACTAAAGTATCAGCCGACTCAGAGCTGAAACGAAAAGAAAACTCATCGTTATTGTTTTCAAAATCCATGTAAGAAGGCATATTATAAGTTCCGAGCGAAAAAGTATCCTGTCTTAAAATAAGCTGCATAGAATCCAAAAGTCTCGGCTTTTCGTCATTGTTACGATAATATATAGTGTATGAAAGTTTCTCTTTTTGGGGTTCCTCTAAATAATGTCTCCACGGAACCGACTGATAATCACCGATTTTAATTTCAGGTAAAGCCGTCAAAGACACATCCTCATAACAAGTATCAATTTCAGAACGATTTATATCAAGTTTAACATAATCTATCAGCCAAAAATCGCAATCACTTACTAAATCCGGCTGCATGGAAGTTCCCGGGCTGAAATAATTTCTGAAACGGAATTTAAAACCCTTTTCAAGATATTTTTTTTCGGAAATATTAATAATTTCCTGTTTGAAATCTCTTTGCGGTAGTCCTTCATAACGCTTTACGTTGAACCAAGCATCCATGGAGGGCGAATAAAAATCCAAACACAAAGAATCGCCTTCTTCGGGTCTGTCGCCTAAACCTCCCGCCAAATAATAAAAACTCAAATAAATAGTTTTGTCGTTCGGATAATAAAGGTTGATAGGACGGCTTTCGATTGTATCTCCGCTGCAACGGGCAGAATATGCAGCATCTTTATAAAACTTGCCCTTAGAATCCAAAGCGTCAAAAACCAAAACTCCGGTACTCGGCGGATTTTTTGCCATAACATACGAAATTTCAGTGCCTTTATTTACCCAAAACTGTTCTTCAGGAAGTTTTCCTCCGTAGGAAAAATCGTCAAAAAAAGGCAATTCCAATTCGTCTGAAATATCTTCTTGATAATATGCGAAACCTCCAACGGCAAAAAACACCGTCAGAGAAATTGTTAATACAGCAATAATTCCGGTTAATTTTCGCATTTTGTTATCGTTAAAAAAAGAAAGATATTTTTCAAAAAAAAATTAAAATTCGTCAATTCCGTTGTCCGGCTTATCGAAATTTGAATCCGAATTGCTGTCCTCATCTGAGAAATCAGTAGCTGAATTTTGATCTTCGCTACCGTCCGAAACAACTAAATCAACGACATCGCCTTTATGAAGTTTGAAAGGCTGACCCTCGCCTTGAGGAATTTTAGCACCGTTGAAACGGGCTTCCAAAACAAAATCCTTGAATTTAGCTTTTTTTCTGGTAACCTTTCCCAAAAGCAAACCGCAACTCTCAATACGTCTTGTGGCATCCTTCAAAGAAATGTTAGTAACTGTCGGCATATCAATAAGTTCCTTCGACCATGCTTTGTAAGTTAAGTAAACCTTTCTTCCTTCTTTTACGGAATAACCGGCGGTAGGAATCTGTCCGTTAGGAATTATCGTACCCGGTTTTGAAGAACCTCCGAAAACCGAATCAGTAATCTCCGGGACGAGTTTTCTCTCTAATATAATTTTTTTAGCTTCGTCAAGCGTCATACCCTCAACACTCGGTACGCTGACTTTTTGGGAATGACGGGTGTAAATCCTCAAACCCACAAATACTAAAATAAAAAACAATACTATCGAAGCCAACCAAATGCAGAAATTTTTTATAAAGTAAGTCGAAATAAAAAATTTGCCCCAAGCCTTGATTACGTCCTTGAAAGAATATGAGTTTTCCTTTGCCATTTTTCTCTTTAAATTTTTAACTGCAAAAGTAGACAAGAAAATCCAATTATGCAAAAAAATATTTTTTGAAAAAAAATAAAAAAATCTTTGAATATTAAGAAAAAATAACAATATTTGTATGCCAAAATTTCAACACGGCGAACACTTTATAAAATAATGATAACTATATGCCTATCAATGATATAAAGGAAAATGTTTTAATTGTAGATGATACACCTTCAATAGTTGCTTTCGTTCAGTCGCTCTTGGAGGGCAAGGGTTTTTGTGTCTCCACGGCAACAAACGGCAACGAAGCCATTCTCACTGCTAACGAAACAAGACCGGATTTAATATTGTTGGATATAATGATGCCCGATATTGACGGTTATGCGATATGCGCACTTCTGAAAGCAAATGACAAAACCAAAGACATACCTATAATCTTTATGTCGGCTCTTAATTCTTCGTTTGACAAAATCAAGGCCTTCAAAGCTGGTGCGGTAGATTATATTACCAAACCCATACAGACGGAAGAATTGTTAGTCAGGGTAAAAACACATCTGACAATCAGCAAGTTGAACCGTGAACTCCTAATTGTAAACCGCGGTCTGGAAGAGAAAGTTAAGGAAAGGACTCAGACTTTGGAAAATATCAATCAAAGAATGAAAAACCTTAACACACAACTCGAACAAGCGGTTTTGAAATACAAAGAGGCCAAAGAAAAAGTAGAACTTGCTGAAAAAACCAAAAATGAATTTTTAGCAAATATCTCGCACGAAATTTATACGCCGATGAATGCGATTATCGGCTTTACTGATTTGGTAAAAGAGAATACAGAGGAAGAAAGGCGCAACGAATATTTGGCTTATATTAAAAGTAATGCGATAAAATTATTATCAATTTTCAGTAACATTTTGGATTTTTCGCAAACGCTTACGGGAGAGAGTTCGCCGAATTTTCAACAAACAGACATTTCCACGATTTTGGAAAGCGTAGCCAAGAAAAATTCTGCCGTGGCCATAGCCAAAGGTCTTGATATTGTTATCAACAATGAAAATAAAGTCGGCTTTTCGGTGGAAACGGACAGCGATATGCTTTGCAAAATTCTCAACAATTTGGTAAGCAATTCGCTCAAATTCTCCTCAAAAGGCGTTGTTGAAATAGGCTCGTCAAACGATGCCCAAACGGTGGTTTTTTACGTTAAGGATTCGGGAATAGGTATTAATCCTGAACTTTACGATAAAATTTATATGCCATTTGAACACGGTGAAAACACTTACACAAAAACTTACGGCGGTACGGGAATAGGATTGGCATTAGTTAAAAAATATGTTTCGGCTCTAAACGGTGATATTTGGTTTGACTCCTCGCCGGGTGTCGGAACGATTTTTTATGTATCGCTGCCCATAGGTAATCAGAAATCGAAAACCATAAAAAAATACGAAGATATAAAAATAATAGTGGGTGAAGACGAAGATGTTTCGTTCATTCTGCTAAATGAAGTACTCCAACCCATGGGCTTTAACATTTTAAGGGCAAAAACAGGCAAAGAGTTATTGGAAGTTTTCAAGAATAACCCTGAAACAGTTATGGTTATCAGCAATTTAACGCTGCCCGGAATTAGCGGTACAGAGGTTATGAAAATTATAAAAAAGATAAATCCACAAGTCAATACGATAGCACAAATTTCGTATTTTTCGGCTCAGGATAGAAGGGATTATTCGTTTTCGGGTTGTGATAGTTTTATCGACAAACCTGTTAATCCTCAACAAATTGAAGAAATAATTGAAAAATACATTCATATTACAAAATAATTTTAATTTAAAAAAATGGACCAAAAAGTAATAGACCTTAAAGCGGCTGACAATGTCAGATTACTTGCCGCTGCAATGGTAGAAAAAGCAAAATCAGGACACCCCGGTGGTGCAATGGGCGGTGCGGACTTCGTACACGTATTATTTTCAGAATTTTTGAAATTTGACCCCGCAGACCCTGAATGGGACAATCGCGACAGATTTTTCCTCGACCCCGGACACATGTCTCCGATGCTTTATTCAATTTTGACACTCATCAATAAATTCTCGCTCGAAGACATTAAAAATTTCCGTCAGTGGGGAAGCGTTACTCCCGGACACCCTGAAAGGGACATCAAACGCGGTATCGAAAACACCTCCGGTCCGCTCGGCGTTGGACACGCTCTCGGTATCGGTGCGGCTATCGCTCAAGAATTTCTTGCTGCAAGATTCGGCAAAAGAGTTCAACACAAGACCTACGTTTACATTTCGGACGGTGGTATTCAGGAAGAAATTTCACAAGGCGCAGGACGTATTGCAGGTTTCTTGGGACTCAAAAACCTCATTATGTTTTACGATTCCAACAAAATCCAACTTTCAACAAAATGCAACGAAGTTTCCGACGAGGACACTTACGCAAAATACAAAACTTGGGGTTGGAACGTTGTAAAAATCAACGGTAACGACGCTGCGGCTATCCGTCAGGCTTTGAAAAACGCTCAGGACGAAAAAACAAGACCTACCCTTATTATCGGCGAGACCGCTATG